>NZ_AZAX01000015.1:0-128297 GCF_001021175.1 Marinitoga sp. 1155
ATTATAAATAAAGGAAGAAAAGAAAACAGCGAAAAAATAGATTTTAAATTAATAGAAGAAATAAAAGTGGAAAATAAAATAGAAAATATAGAAAAAAAAGGACAAAAAGAAGGAGTAAAGATAAAAGAAATATTTGCAACAGAGGAAGTGAAAAATAAGAAGATAGAAACAAAAATAAAAAACACAGAAAAAATAAAAGGAAAGATAAATAAAATAATAAAAGAATTAATAGGAAAAGAAAAGGAATTACCAGAAGGGATAAAAAAAGAAGTAAAAGAATTAAAAGAAATGATAGAAGCGGGAAAAAATGAAAAAAGCGAAAAAACAGATTTTAAATTAATAGAAGAAATAAAAGTGGAAAATAAAATAGAAAATATAGAAAAAAAAGGACAAAAAGAAGGAGTAAAGATAAAAGAAATATTTGCAACAGAGGAAGTGAAAGATAAGAAGATAGAAACAAAAATAAAAAACACAGAAAAAATAAAAGGAAAGATAAATAAAATAATAAAAGAAATAATAGAGAAAGAAAACAAATTGCCAGAAGGGATAAAAAAAGAAGATTATATATTTTATAAAGAAAAGTTAGGATTAATTGTTCCAAAATTAGATGAAGCAATTCTATTAATAACCCAAAAAAACGTTATAAGTTCTAATATTCTGAAGAAAGATAAAAATGAAATTATAAAAGTAAAATTTAATACAGGATTGGTAGGATATATAGAAAATAACAAAAAAGAAAAAATGAAATTAATTTTATTAAATGAAAAAACAAAAAAAATTGATAATACGGATAGTAATATTGACATATTAAAAAGTGATTTAAAAAGCATAATAGAAAATAAGATAAAAATATTTAAAAGAAGCAATGAAAAAAATAAAATTTTATATTCTGATGAAAAGATGGATTTACTAATAGCAAAGCGTTCTTTGGAAAAAAATACTTTGAAGAAAGTATTAAAGGAAAAAACCAGTATTACATCGAAAAATATAATGTCTAATGTAAAAATAATAAAAAAGATTATTTTAGATGATGCAGAAATAATACTAAAAAAGAAGAATTCTGATATAAATGTAAAAAATATAATTAAATATATGGATTCCATAACATATAAAATATATAAAAATGATTATAAAGAAGGTGAAAAGAATATTCTAAATTTAAAAACATTGAATAAATATAGAGGGAAAACGAACTTAAATTCAAATAATGTTAATTATTTACATCCGTTAATAGAATTAAATAATTCAAGTAATAAAAACAATAACGTATACGTGAAAACTGTTTCGCTAAATAAAATACTACCTGAAATGCAAAATCTAATTGAAAAAGCAGAAAATTTTCCAAAATATTTTGAAAGAACGGTATTTAAAATTAATCCTCCAGATTTAGGAAATATTGAAATTACAATAATAAAATCACACAAAAATGTAAAGATACAATTTTCATTAGAAAATAATGAGAACAGGAAAGAATTAGAAAAAAGAATAGAACCATTATTGATAAATTTAAAAGAAAAATATGAAAAAGTAGAATTTTTATTTGAATCTGAAGTTGAAAAACAAAATAAAGAAAATCATAATAATGATCGTAATAATAATGAAGAGGAAAAATTTTCAGATGAAAACAAATCTTCTAAAAAACATGAAAAGAAAAAAAGCGAAGACAAACAATTTTTTAATATTTTAAGAGGTGAATATTATGATTAATGGGATAAACAATTTAAATTATTTTTCACCATCCTCTCAATTAAATAGCAATGAGCCTAAAAAAGAATTAGATAAAGATGCTTTTTTAAAAATATTAATGACACAGTTAAAATATCAGGATCCAACAAATACAATGAATGATAAAGAATTTATCTCGCAAATGTCGCAATTATCTTCTACTGAACAGATTATGAATATGAGTAAATCTTTTCAGGAAATGGTTTCTTCACAAATGAATTTATTTAAAGTTCAGGCTTCCAATCTAATAGGAAAAACTGTTGTGGTAGAAAATAACAAAATAAATTTAACAGGTGGTTTTTCAGATGCAATTGTTTATAATCTTGAAGAACCAACAAAAGTATATGTTGACATATATGATAAGAAAAACAATTTAGTATATACCAAAGAATTAGGAATTCAGGAAGAAGGAATGAAAACTTTCAATTGGGATGGAATAAGTACTAACGGAATAAAAATGCCTGATGGAGAGTATAAATATGAAATATACACATTTAGAGATGGAAAAAAAGAAAAAATTGGTGGATTGGATGGAGGAAAAGTTGATGCAGTTCAATTTGATGACAATAAATTTTATGTATTAGTAAATGGCCAAAAATACAGTACAGAAAAAATCATAGAGATATCGGAAATATAAAATAATATAAATATAGGAGGAGATTATTATGTTAAGAGCAATGTTTAGTGGTCAAAGTGGATTGAAAAATTTTCAGACACAATTAGATGTAATAGGAAATAATATTTCAAATGTAAATACAGTTGGATATAAAACATCAAGGGTAACTTTTCAAAATACATTGTCTCAAACATTATCAGAAAGTAGAGGTGCAAGTGGACAATTTGGTGGCACAAATGCCATTCAAGTTGGGCTTGGTTCTAAAATAGCTTCTATAGATAAAATAATGACACAGGGGTCACTTCAAAATACAGGTAATAAAACAGATATGGCAATAAAAGGAGAAGGTTTTTTTGTTTTATCAGATGGACTTTCAAAATATTTTTCAAGAGCAGGTAATTTCACATTGGATTCAGAAGGTCATTTTGTAAATCCTTCAAGTGGAATGAAGTTACAAGGATGGAATGCGAAAATTACAGATACTGGAAAAAGATATATAGATTCTAATGAACCAATACAGGATATTACAATTTCACCTAATTTGGTAATGGAAGCAAGAGAAACCACATTCTTAAATTTATCAGATAATTTAAATTCTGATGTTGGAATAAAGGAAACAACAATGACAATAAAATCCTCTTCTGGAGATGTTGTTCCGGTAAAATTTACATTTGAAAGAATAATGTCAGAACAATATAAAGACAGAATTGTATATAGATGGCATGCCGAACCTGTAGATCCAGATAAAAACTATGAATTGCTTGGAGGAAGCAATTATGGAGAAGTCGAGCTTGATGAAGTTGGAAATGTATTAAGATGGTCTAATTACCCAGGGCATGTTGTAAGAGCAAATGCAGCAAATGATTTTAATTCATCATTTCCTGCAGGTTCAAGAATAGATTTAGGTAAAAATGGTATAGATTGGCCATTAAGAGCTTATGGAGATGTTTCTGTTTCAGATAGTAATGGAGCACCTGTTACGCTGCTATCTCAGGATGATGATGATGGAAGTGGAACTATAGATGCATCAGATAGACCAGATATTTTAATTTATAGAGATGCTACAAATCCAAATCAGGTAACAGTACAGGTTTCTGATAATGCTGGAACTACATATACAGGCACAATTACAACAGATGGTACATTTTATGATTTAAATAGATTATTTGCGCAAGGGGTTACATTAGATGATGGTGCAGGAAATGAGATAACATTAAAAAATTTGATATTAGATTCAGGTGTTTCAGAATCCGTAGCGTTATTGCCAGTTGGTCAGGCAAATGCGTTGTCTGTAGAACTTTATCAATCAAGTTCTGATGATAAGACAGAATGGGGACTTGATGGAATATATATGACAGATACAAAAGGAGAATTAATACCAAAATATCAAGATGAAGATAATAGATTACAATTAACAGATGGAACTAATCAAAGAGATGTGAAATTTTTAGGTGGCATATCTTTAAAAGATAGTCAAAACAATGAAGTTTTTTATGATCCGAGAGATATATCTTTTAGTGTAGATGCAACTGGCAATGTTACAATAACTCTAAAAGTAGAAGAAAGTGGAACACTAAAAACTGTAACGTTTACAGATGCTGACGGAGATAGTACATCTGCTGATACAGTTGAAGAATTTAATTCTAAAATGGAAAGCGGTTGGAAATCTGCAGATGGGAAATATACAATTTCTGGATTATCCGTTATTGAAGCAAATGCAACAGATACGTTTGTGGATACTACTACAAATACAAGTGGTGAAACTTCTGAAGCTGGTACCGTTCGATATATTGCAGCAAAAAAAATAATTCAAACACCAGTTTCAGGAGAGTTGAGATTAATTGATACAGAAAATTCACAGAATTATAAAATAGCAGAGTATGAAAACCCGAATGTTGTGATATCTACAAAGGTTTACGATTCGCTTGGAAATGATTATGATATTAATATAAAATATTCAAAAATTTCTGATAATACATGGTATTGGAAGGCAGAAACAGTTGATGGACAACCATTATATAAAATAACCGAGGACGGAACAACAACATCAGATCCTGCAGAAGGTGTAATAGCGTTTGATGGTAAAGGACAATATTTAACCTCAAGATGGAGATTGGATTCTGTTGGATATGTTGATTATAATACTTCAGATAATGATAATGGTTCAATAGGTTTCTGGTTTGATCCGGCAAGCACAGGTGCATCACCTAATGAAAGAGTAGCTCCAGCATCTGTTGCTGCTGCAGGACCTGTAAAAGTGAATTTAAATATGTATGATTTAACACAATTTGCGGCTCCAAATTCTGTTAATATTGCAGATCAAGATGGAAATGCAAAAGGAGTATTACAAAATTTTACAATAAATGATTTAGGCGAAGTTTTAGGTATATTTTCAAACGGGAAATCTGACTTAATTGCACAGGTAGCAGTAGCTAAATTTACAAATCCAGGTGGATTAATAGATATGGGAAATTCTATGTTTGCTCAAAGTGAAAATAGCGGTATTGCTAAAATAGGATCATTTGGTGAAGAAGGGGCAGGAACATTAGTGTCAGGAGCATTAGAAATGTCAAATGTAGATTTGTCAGAAGAATTCACAAAAATGATTACAGCTCAAAGGGGTTTTCAGGCAGCAGCAAGGGTAATAACTACATCAGATCAAATTCTAACAGAACTTGTAAATCTCAAAAGATAATAATTTATAGATTTTAAATTAATTTACATTAGAGAAAATAATTATTTTGTAATATAATCACCGGAGGTGTGTTATTTGATTAAAGTAACGAATTTAGGAGGTAAAGAGTTTTATATAAATCCAGATATGATTGAAAAAATAGAGGCAAGACCAGATACAACAATTCTTTTAAATAATGGACATATTTATATAGTAAAAGAAAATATAGATGAAATAATTAAAGAAATAGTAGAATTTAAAGGTAAAATATTTTCTGCTGGTTTTCAAAGAGGTGATTAGATGGATATTTCAAGTATTGCTGGACTTGTTTTGGCACTTGCTGCAATAGGAATTGGAGCATCAAGTGATCCTACGGCTTTAGTTGATGGAGCATCGTTTTTTATCACGGTTGTAGGGTCAATAGCCGGAATGTTTATAGCAGCTCCTAAAGATGTATCATTTAAATTTTTTAGTGCAGTAATGATGGGTATTAAAGAACCTAAAATAGATGCTGTAGACACCTTAAAAACATTATATTCCTTTGCAGAAAAAGCAAGGAGAGAGGGGCTTATTTCTTTAGAAGCAGATTTGGAAGGATTAGAAAATGAATTTATGAAAGATGGATTAAGAGCTGCTGTTGATGGAACGGATCCAGAAGAAATAAGAAAAATTCTGGAAATAAAAATGGAATTATTTGAAGCAGAACAGGGAAAATGGGCAAGTGTTTTAAATACATGGGGAACGTTAGCACCAGCATATGGTATGATAGGAACGTTAATTGGTCTGATAATGATGTTAAAAACCTTGAATGATCCAACAACAATAGGACCTAAAATGGCAATAGCACTTATTACTACGTTATATGGAGCATTTATTGCAAATATTTTCGCTTTGCCTATAGCAGAAAAGATTGGTAGGAGAACAGGATTGCAGGTGAATCAGTTGAGAATGATAACAGAAGGAATATTATCTATAGTTTCTGGTGAAAATCCAAGACTCATGGAAGAAAAATTAAAAGCATTTTTATCACCAGCAGATAAACAAAAATATGAGTCTGAAAAAGAAGGGTGATTTAAATGGCAAAATGTAAAAAAGAAGAAGGGCCACCACCACCACCTGGTTGGATGGCAACATTTAGTGATTTGAATTCATTATTAATGACATTTTTTGTTATGTTATTTTCTATGTCTTCGATTTCACCTGGAAAATTCCAACAGGCAGCTGTTAGTTTTAGAAGTCCTTTTAGTGGGACTCCACCAAGTGTTTTAACGGGGGGGCGAAGTCTTTCAGAAGAGAGTCTGATTACTTCAAATCCTGGTATAAGAGTTGAACTTTTCAGACTTCAGGATAATCCAAAATACAAAGGAAGAATAACAATAGAGGAAAATGATAGAGGAACAATTATTAAAATGCAAGATATGGCATTTTTTGAACCAGGAAGTGCCAGATTGACAGCGGATGCAAAAGAATTGTTATATAAACTGGGTATAATATTAATAGAACATTCTAATAATGAAATAGAAATATATGGTTTTACAGATGACAGACCACCTCAAAATACATCAATATATCCATCTAATTGGCATTTAGCAGCAGCCAGAGCAGCAAGTGTTGCTAAATTTTATGCGGATGAAATGAAACAAAAAAGAACGCTTGAAAGATTAGCAGAGGTAAAAGAAGGAAAATTTGATCCAGAATATTATTATAATGCAGATAGATTCTTTCCAATTGCAGTTGGAGATAAAGATATAATAAATGATATAGAAAATTTAAAATCAAATATAGAAGCACAAAAGCTAAAATTGAAAGAAGATTTTGAAGAGGGGAAAATAAATATTTCCAATATGAAATCAGAAGAAAAAAAGTTAGAAGAGCAATATAAAAAAAATTTGGAAATTTTGAGAAAAAGATATAGAAGGATAGATTTATTGATATTGAGGCAGCGCTTAAGATAGTGAGGTGAATTTTAATGGCTGATGAAGAAATTCAAGAAGAAGGCCAGGAAGAAGGTAAAAAAGGTCCTAATATTATATTATTATTGATAATAGCCATTGTTGTATCTGTAGTATTATCAGTTGGTGGAGCTTTTTTTCTCATAAACATCTTAGGTAAAAATATAGTTCAACAGGCTCAACAACAAGCTCAACAACAGGCTCAAGGAGTTCAACAAGCACCACAGGTAGGATTGGCAGAAGTGATACGTGAAGGTCACCAAAGACAGTTTATGCTAAAAGGCGGTAATGAAATAGCTATAGTAAACGCTTTGCAATTAAAAGTGGGAAGTGATGAATGCAGAGCGGCAATAGCTGAATATAATGTGGAAATATTAGAAGCAATAGGATTAATATTCATTACGAAAACACGTGAAGATTTAACTACTGTTGAAGGTAGAGAAATATTAAAAAATCAAATAAAAAATGCAATAAATGAGATTACGGGATTTGTTGGTGAAAAGGAGAAATTTGGAGTAATTCAGGTTATTATAGATATAGTAGTAATTACATCAGCTTATTAAAAAGGTGGTGAAAGTATGCCTCCAGATAATGAAACATTATCCCAAGAAGAAATAGATGCGTTATTACATGCCATGGAGGCAGGGTCATTAGCTGTTTCCAATGTGAATGAAGAAGAAGATATTATGGCTAATGTTCGGGAATATAATTTCCGAAGGCCAATGAAGTTCTCAAAAGAGCAATTGAGAACATTGCAGCTTATTCATGAAAATTATGCAAGAGATGTATCAACATATCTTTCTTCACGCGCAAGGTCATATGTGAATGTTACTTTTGCCAGTGTTGATCAGATAACCTTTAGTGAGTTTCAACAATCATTAACAAGTCCAACATTTATTTCAGTATTTTCAACAGATATACTACCAGGAAGCGCCGTATTTCAAATGGGCCTTGATATTGGTTATGTATTAGTCGATAAATTATTAGGAGGGCCTGGAATACCTCTTGAAACATTAAGAACACCTACTGAACTGGAACTTGCAATTTTAAGAAAAGAAGGATTATCGTTAATAAAAGCTTTGAGTAAAGCATGGGCAACAATTGTTCCTTTTGATACAATACTCGAAAAAACAGAGTTCAATCCTCAATTTGTTCAAATAGCAGCACCAAATGAAATGACGGTGTTGATTACGTTATCAATAAACTTTAAGGATATTCAGGGATTTATAAATGTTTGTTGGCCTTCATCTCTATTAGAGCCGATTAATGAAAAATTAACAACAAGATTATGGTCGCCTGATCGAAAAACCACTCAAAAACAAATTGAAAAATTGAAAAATTCTGTGTTAATGACCAAAGCAGATGTAAAAGCTATATTAGGTGAAACAACAATACAATTAGGCGATTTTATTAATATTGATGTAGGAGACGTAATAAGATTGAATTCATTTAATGATGAGCCTATAAATATAACTGTTCAGGACACACCTGTTTTTAAAGGAATGCCTGGAATTTATAAAGGTCATTATGCAATAAATATAGAAAAAGAAGATCCAGAATTGCTTGAAAAGGTTTTAGTTGAAAGATATTTGAAGAGTTTGAAATAGGGAACAATAGCGGAGGTGTGTTACATGTCAGATGAATTTTTATCTCAAGAAGAATTAGATGCATTATTACAGGGATTAAATCAAGATGAAACAACGTCAAATCAAGAAAGTACAAATACCAGTTCTTCCCAAATAAACAGTGGAGCAACTCAAGTTGATCCAATTATATTAGATTTAGTTGGAGAAGTGGGAAATATTGCTATGGGAGCTGGAGCAACAACCCTGTCTACGTTATTAAAAAGAAAAGTGGATATATCCAGTCCTACTCCGTTAACTTTATTAAAATCAGAAATAAAAAATCAATTCTCAGGGAAATACGTGATAATTTCAATAAATTACAAAGATGGTTTAAAAGGTACAAATTTTTTCCTGTTTCCTGCAAAAATTTCATCTATAATAGCCGATCTCATGATGGGTGGAACAGGAGAAAATGTTCCAGAAACATTTGATGACATATCAATAAGCGCTTTAGCAGAAGCAATAAACCAAATGATGGGTGCTTCAGCAACATCTTTATCAGAATTTTTAAATACCAAGGTAGATATAACACCTCCGCAAGTAGAAGTTTTAGATTTTGACGATCCTAATGTATCATTTCCACCCGAATTAGAAGGAGCATCTGAAACTATAATAGGTATTAAATTTATTTTAAAAATACAAGGACTACAAGAAGGAGAAATGTGGCAATTTGTACCAATAGATATAGCAAATGATATAAAAAATAAAGTATTAGCTGCTCAAAATGTAGATGTTAATAAAGGTCAGAAAACTGCACAACCACAACCACAGATGCAACAACAAACTGTACCGCAACAAATGCCAATGCAGCAACCGATGTATCCACAACAAATGCCAATGCAGCAACCGATGTATCCACAACAAATGCCGATGCAGCAACCGATGTACCCACAACAAATGCCGATGCAGCAACCGATGTATCCACAACAAATGCCAATGCAGCAACCAATGGGATATATCCCACCAGAACAACAGGTTAATGTTCAACCAAAGTCATTTAATCAAATTTCAGGAAGTCCTATAGAACCTACTGAAAATGTTGATCTTGAAAAATTACAACTTTTATTTGACGTTCCACTAAATGTATCAGTAGAGCTTGGTAGAAGAAAATATTCTTTAAGAGATATTTTAAATTTTCATCAGGGTTCTATGATTCAACTTGATAAACTTGCAGGTGAACCTGTGGATATATACGTAAATGGAAGGTTAATAGCCAGAGGAGAAGTTGTTGTTATAGATGAAAATTTTGGAGTTAGAATAACAGAAATAGTATCATTAGAAGAAAGGTTGAGAGCTTTAAAATGAAGAGAAAAAAAATAATTTTTTTAATGTTTTTCCTTATTTCAGTTAATATGATTTTTTCCTATAATGTGATAGATGTTTTTTCAAAATATACAAGACTCGGGGAATTAAAAATAGACCTAAACATAAAATTTGAGGTGGATTCGACTCCCACCTCTGTTTTGATGGATATATACATTGATAATTTTAAATATTTTTATTTTAGAATAAAAGAACCTTCAATTTTATCTGGTATTGACTACTATTATGACCTTCACAATGATGAATTTTTAACGGATCTGGAAAAAGATGTTGATAAGTATAAAGGTATAAAAAACAATCTGGAAATATTTAGAAATTTTATCAGAATTTTATCAGTAACATATTCTTCCGATAAATTTTTTATTAAAGAATTAAAAGAACAAAATTATAAAATATTCTATTTTTATCCAAAGTCCAAAAATGCTTTAAGATTTTTAGGTATTGATTACACGCAAATGAAAGTATATTTAAAAGATGAAATGGGAATAAGTTTTTTAGAAAAAATAGAATTTTTAAATTCAAATAACAAAAAAAGAGTTGAAATAAAACTTAGAATAATACCATATAACACCCAATTTATCAAGAAAAAATTATTGGAAATTCAAAAGTAATTCAGGATATTTATAATCTTTAAATTGCTTTAATAAGACATCTTTTCCGTGTGTTTTAAATGTTTTCAAATAGTTTAGCTGATTATCAATTAATTTTCTATCTCCAGGTCTTCCATGACCTGGTATTATTATATTTATCTCCTGTTTTTTTAATTCTTCTAAGATTTTAATCCAATTGTCAATATTTGATTCGTTTAATTCAGAATGTATTTCAGAAACTATAATATCACCAGTAATAACAATATTCTCTGGATAAATTTTATAAATAGTTGAATCTTTTGTATGCCCACCTAAAGTAATCCCACTTATTACTGTTTTAGAAGAAGTATTTAAATTATCTTTTCTAAAAACATTAAACTTACATTTGGATAATTTTTTTTGTAAATTAGAAAAATCAAATTCAGATTCTTCAGAGATTTTTTTTAATAAATTATCATCATATTCAAAAAGTTTCATCAGAGTTTTTTCTGATAAAATGATTTCAAGTTTTTCATAAAAAATAGCGCCAAATGAATGATCTGGATGATGGTGGGTTAAAAAAACCTTTTTTACAGTTTTTTTTGTTCTCAATTGAACCAAATCTATAATTTTTTTTAATTTTTCTGGATATAAAGAGGAATCGATTAAAATAACTTCCTCATTTAACTCTATGGCTGTAACATTACTTGCAAAGTTTTCAAACCAGAAAACCAGTATTTTGTTTCCAATCACTTCTAACATAAGTGTTTTCCTCCTTAAATGTATTTCATTTAATAATTCTTTATATATTGATTTTTTTCCTTAAAAATGATAAAATAGTTTGTAATACAAACAAAGTTCGGGGGGTGTTCAAAATAATTAAAGAGTTTTTTAAAAAAAATTGGTGGAGGTATTTAATAGGTGTAATATTCTTATTATTTATTGATTATATGCAAATATTTATTCCAAGAAAAATTGGAGCGATAATGGATGATTTAAAAACAATAGAAGATATGAGTGTAATAAAAACGTCCATTTATTCAATTTTAATATTGGCATTTTCAATAATGATTGGAAGATTCATATGGCGTTTTTTTATATTTGGAACTTCAAGATTATTTGAATTTAAAACAGCCAATAAAATGTTTTCACACATATTAGATCAATCATATGATTTTTATGACAAATGGCGAACGGGAGACTTGATGACCAGATTTACAGAAGATTTAAATTCCGTAAGAATGGCAATGGGCCCGTCTATTGTAATGATAATTGATACAATTTTTATGTCAACAATAACGATAATTGCAATGATGAAATTTGTAAATCCTAAATTAACAATATTATCATTAATTCCTTTACCCATAATAGGATTAATAACATTATTTTTTGGTGGTTTAATAAGGAAATTATTTAAAAACCTTCAAAAAACGATTTCAGATTTATCTGACCATACAGAAGAAAGCTACGCAGGGATACATGTAGTTAAAGTTTTTTCATTAGAAAATACAATGAAAAAACGATTTAATGAAAGATCACAAAAATATTATGACGCTCAAATGAAATTAATAAAAACCTGGGGTTTGATGTTTCCGCTAATACAATTTTTAGCATCGCTTTCAGGAGTTCTTGCAATATATTTTGGTGGAAAAATGGTAATAAATAATGAGATAACCTTTGGGCAGTTAGTAATGTTTTATTCGTATATAGGAATGCTTGTTTGGCCAATGATGGCGGTAGGATGGGTTGTAAATGTATTACAAAGAGGGAAGGCCTCTTATCAAAGATTGATGGAAATAATGAAATCAAAATCAAGTGTCTCAGAACCAGATGAAATAAATAAAAATTTTGAATTTAAAGGACACATAAAAATTAATAATTTAAATTTCAAATATCCAAATACGGAAAAATATGCTTTAAAAAATATTAATATGGAAATAAAACCAGGAGAAATGGTAGCATTTGTAGGTAAAATAGGTTCAGGTAAATCGACTCTTCCAAAATTATTATTGAAATTTTATCCAGTTGAAAATAATACAATTTTTATAGATGGAATGGATATAAATAAAATACATTCTAAAATTATTAGGGATAATATAGCCTATGTTCCTCAAGAATCATTTTTATTTTCAATGCATATAGAAGATAATATAAGTTTTGCACACCCTGAAGAAGTAGAAAAATCTCCTGAATATGCTAAAATAGCAAACGTTCATGAAGATATAATGGAATTACCAGAAAAATATAAAACATTAGTTGGTGAAAGAGGAGTTACTCTTTCTGGTGGGCAAAAGCAAAGGGTTTCTATAGCTAGAGCTTTAGCTAAAAACGCACCATTTATTATATTGGATGATTGTTTATCTGCAGTAGATACCGAAACTGAAGAAGCAATAATAACAAATCTTAGAAATAATGTAGTTAATAAAACAATGATTGTTATATCGCACAGATTAAAAGCAGTTAAAAATGCTGATAAAATTTATGTTTTTGATAATGGTGAAATAATAGAACAAGGAAATCATAATGAATTATTATCATTAGAAAGTGCATATTATGGAATGTATATGAAACAGCTAATTGAAGAAAAGTTGGAGGAGGAATAATATGCGAACAGCTCATACAGACATATTAAAAGAAGAAAATCAACGAAGTGTATCTAATATGAAAATATTTTCTATGTTGTGGAAATACATGAAAAAATATTATGTAATATTAATATTTTCTTTTTCATTTTTATTCCTATCCACTGTAGTGGATTTAACAATACCCACTGTGATGAGATATGTAATAGATAATGTGATAAATTCAACATATAAATTTAAAATAGAAAATAATGAATTCATTTCTTCACCGGAGGGGAATTACATATTAAAAAATATAGAAAACAAATACTATATGACAAAAGGAAATGAAAAAATACCAGTAAGCAATGAATTTGTCAATAAAATTAAAGAGAAATCATTAAACGATATTACGATATACTCGTTAATAATAGTTTCGCTTTTTTTTGGACAATTGTTATTTAATTATGGGCAAGTGATATTTTCAAATTTATTAGGTCAAAAGGTTATTTATGATATAAGAGATGAATTATATACTCATATTCTTTCTGTTCCTTTAGATTTTTTTACAAAAAATCCAACGGGGAAAATTACAACAAGAACTGTAAATGATACTCAAAATTTATCACAATTTTTCACAGATGTATTAACAAGTTTAACAAAAGATATTGCAATTATAATAGGAGTTATAATTGTCATGTTCAAAATGAATATTAAACTCTCAACATATGTAATATTAATGTTTCCTTTAATAATGATATCAACATGGATATTTGGCGTATTGGATAAAAAAATATACTCAAAAACACGAACAAGGATTTCAGCAACAAATTCTTTTCTTGCTGAAAATATATCTGGAGCCAATGTTACAAAAGCATTTAATCAGGAAAATAGAAAAAGAAAAGAATTTTATGATTTAAGCCACAAATTATATAAATCAAGAATGCAGCAAATAATATTGAATGGTTTATTTCGGCCATTTATGAACGTAATGTATTATATTACAATATCTCTTTTGTTCTGGTTCGGAGCAAAATTATTTAAACAAAATATTGTATCTTTTGGAATACTGGTTGCTTTTACATCATATATAGATATGTTTTTTAGACCTTTATTTGATATTGCAGAAAAATATGATATATTACAAAATGCGTTTGCTTCAGCAGAAAAAATTTTCAGACTAAAAGAATTAGAACAAGAAGATTTTGGTAGAGGAAAATACAAAGAGATAAAAATGGGGAGTATAAAATTTAAAAATGTGTCGTTTGCATATGAAAAGGAGAATTATATATTAAAAAATATATCCTTTAAAATTAAAGAAAAGGATAATGTAGCAATAGTAGGTGAAACGGGCTCAGGAAAAACCACTATAATTAAGTTAATAAATGGATTATATATACCTCAAATGGGTAATATATATATAGACGAAAAAGATTTAAATGATTATGATTTACATGCATTAAGAAGGCAAATTGCCGTAGTTCCGCAAGATGTTTTTCTATTCACAGGGACAATATTAGATAATATCAGAATGTTCGATGAAACAGTTAGTGAAGAAGAAGTAGTAAATGCTGCTAAGCAGGTACATGCGCATGAAATGATTGAAAAATTTCCAGATAAATATTATACAAAAATTTTAGAAAGGGGAAGTACATTATCAGCTGGCGAAAGGCAATTAATAGCATTAGCAAGAGCAGTAGTGTTTAAATCAAAAATAATAATTTTAGATGAAGCTACAGCAAATATAGATGTAGAAACAGAGTATTTAATTCAAAAAGCAATGGAAAATCTGATAGGCAAAGTAACTATATTATCAATAGCACATAGATTATCGACAATAAAAACAGCAAGAAAAATATTAGTCGTTCATAAAGGTAGAATAGTTGAAGAAGGAACACATAACGAATTAATGAATAAAAGAGGAATTTATTATGATTTATATAGGTTGCAATATAGCACGTAATAAAAAAGAAATTATAAGAGATAGATTATAAAAAAAATTGTGAAATTTATACCTTGATAATAAACAAATCCCGGTGGAAGCCGGGATTTTTTTATTTTATATTGTCATTAAAAAAAAATATGTTATAATAATTATGTATTTAAAACCAACGTTAATTTTTTAGCAAATTAAAGAATTATTATAAAAATTAACGTAATTATGCGATCACCTGATATAATTATAACGTTAATTTTTTATGTATATACAAATAAAACTATAAAATAAAGGAAGGGGTGTATTTAAATGGCAAAAAGGATTTTTTTTATTGGTATCATAATTATTATGCTTGTATCTATATTATTTTCTCAAGACTATAGAAAAGCCTTTGAGTCATCTGGTAATAAACTTGCAAATTATATAAACGTAATGCAAAAAAATAAAATTATTGGTATTCTTCCATTTGAAGCTGATAGCGAAGAAACATCTGTTTTATTATCTGATATATATGCATATTATTTAAAAATAAATAATATCCCAATTGTTGACAGGAAAGAATTACAAAAAATTATAGAAGAAATAAAATTATCAATGACAGGAATTGTGAATGAAAAAAATTCTTCTAAAATTGGTGAATTGTCAGGGGCAGATTTATTATTAACTGGTAATATGAATAAACTAGGAGATGTTTATTTTATTACTGTTAAATTAATAGATGTAGCATCTTCAGAAACATTATTTATTGATACATTAAATTTTGAAGATAAAGAATTTATAACAATAAAAAGAGTCGAAGAATATTTTGCAGAAAGGAAATATCCTTCAACAGCATTGTTTAGATCGGCATTAGTACCAGGGTGGGGACAATTTTACAATGATCAGCCTATTAAAGGTTCTTTCTTTTTTATTTCTACTTTAGGAGGAATAGGAACGTCTTATTACTATTTTTCTGAATATCAAAAATATATTAATACAACGAGTGAAGGTGAAGAGATGGTAAAAGATCAAGAAAAAGCTACAAATAATTTTAGAAATTTTACATGGGTAGTTGGGATTACCTTTTCAATATGGATAATTAATATTATCGATGCATATATGAATGCAAGATAAGGAGGGGGAAGTAATGAAAAATAAGAAAAAATATTTAATTGTTTTCTTTTTAATTGTTATACTATTGATTTTAAATTCCTGTGTTAATTTAAGAGCAACCTCATCAATTCAAGGACATATAAATTTGAAGTTTACTGATCAATTAGAAGGTACTTTAGTGAAAGTAAAAGGGACAAATATCACAACAAAAACTGATCCAGATGGAAATTTCATTATAAAAAATTTAAATTATGAAAAAATCACATTGCAAATATCTAGAGATGATTATGAAGCAAAAGAAATTAATGTAAATTTAATTCCAGGATCTGTCGTTTCAGTTAATACATCATTAGTATATAAATATGGTATTTTAAAAGGCAGTATATCTGGTACAAGTAATGATAATGAAATCAATATAATTTTAAAGAATATTAATAATGAAAGTAAAAGCATAACTCAAAAGGTTATCAAAGGCTCTGGCATTTTCTTTTATGACAAAATTGAACCTGGAGAATATATTTTAGAAGTTGAATCGTCAGGATATGATACCGTTAAAAAAAATATTGTAATAATAAAAAATGAAATAACAGAAGTTGAACCTATTATTCTTGAAAATAACCTAGGAGATTTAGAAGGGAAAATAACATTACCGTTCACAGAAGAATTATCAAACACACAAATAATAATAAAAGACAAGAATAACAAAATTATAGATACATTAACAACAGACAACAACGGTAAATTTAGCAAAAAAGGATTAACAAAAGGGGAATACACACTTGAAATAACAAAAGAAAAATACGAAAGCAAAACAGCAACAATAACAATAAGTCCGGGAAGATCATTCTACTATGAAGATGCATTAATATATAAATATGGATTTATCAAAGGGTCAATAATATTCTCAAATACAGCATATACAAAAGGGATATTATCATTAACAAAAGAAGGGACAGAAATAAAAACAAAAACAATAACAAATAATGCTGATTTTCGTTTTGAAGATATAACGCCTGGGAAATATACAATAACATTCAACGGTAACGGATATGAACCAATAACCATAGATATAACAGTAGTAAAGAATAAGGAAATAAATGTAGGGACAATTAATACTACTTATATTTTTGGAGACATACAGGGCCTTATTCAACCCATGAGAATAGATGGAACAAAAGACAATATCGCTGAAAAATCTGATTTTCTTATTAAACTATATGACTCATCAAATATAGTTATAAAAGAAACAACAACCAATACAAAAGGTGAATTTTCTATAATTGGCGTTCCTGAAGGTGAATATTTATTAAAAGTTTTAAAAGAAAATTACATTACAAAAGACGTTGTTGTAGAAGTAAAAAGGAATCAATTAACTTCTGTTAACACAATTGAAGTATTGCCCGGAGGTGAAGATAAAGGCTGGGTAAAAGGAAAGGTATATTTAGAAGATAAAAGTGCCGATTCTAATAGCGGAATAATTGTTGTATTTAAAAGAGAGAAAAATACAGCCTCCACACTTGCAATAAAAAAAGTAGATAACTCAAAAATATTGAACAAATTTAATAAGAAACTTCCTATTAAATTAAACGAAGAAAATATTGAGTATGAAATTATTGATACAGCTGTTACTGACTCATATGGTAATTACAGCACATTATTACCATCTGGTAATTATGTCATAGAATTTTCAAAAGACACCTATGAATCAACAGAAACAAAAACAAATGTTGAAAAAGGAAAGATTATAGAACTAAATCCTATTCAATTAAAGAGGAAGGTAACAAAATTATATGGTTATATAACTCTACCAGGAAACATAGATAATTCTGGTGCTGTTGTTGATGTTAATGGACTAAGAGAAGTAACAAATAAAAAAGGATATTATGAAATTATAACTAAAGTTGGGACATATAAAATAAAAATATCTAAAGAAAATTATAAATTGTTTGAAGAAATGGTAAGTATTTCAGATGAAAGCAGTATGTTATATTCTAAAACTTTAGAACCATTAAAAGGTTCAATAGAAGGATTTGCAAGATATAATGTAGAAAATATTACAAATCAAGAGGGCATAACAGTAACTCTTGAAGGTACGACTTTAGATATGTCATTAAATGAACAAAATATATTCTTAACAACAACAACTGATAGCAACGGACATTATGTAATAGGGAATGTTCCTTTTGGTAATTACAAAATAACATTCTCTTCTCAAGGATTTACCTCAGTAACATTAGAAAATATAAAAATCATGCCAAATCAAAAAATGGTATTAGAACAGATTATAAAGTTAGATGAAGTTCCAAACAGTGGTTCTATATATGGTAAAGCATATTTAAAAGACTCTTCAGATATGAGTGGAATACATGTTCTTGCTAAAAAAAGAAATGGCCCAGGTTATAGCACAATAACAGATAAAGATGGAAGCTTTGTATTTCCTAAAGTAGAGTCAGGTATATATGATATAGAATTTTCAAAATTTTCCTATAAAACTGTAAGAATAGAAGAAGTAAAAGTTGAAGTTGGAAAGATAATAAATTTAGAACAAACACCTCTTCTTGAAAGAGCGTCTGGAAGAATAATAGGAACAATACATCTTCAAGGTTGGAATCATTATGAAAATATAAAAGTTGAATTATTAGGTGATTATGAAGAGGAAATTGGATATAGATTAACAACATATACAGCTACTGATGGAACATTTGTATTAGATGCGCCAATTGAACAAAACTATAATGGTTTAAAAATATACAAAAATGAAGACTTTGAAACATATGAGTACAAACAAAACTTCCAAACAACAGAAAATGGAACATATGAAGCATTCAATGGAGAGATTTTAACTTTAAAAGCTTTGTCGACAACAGTAACAGGAAAAGTAACTATATCTTCAGGCTTTGATAGTTTCTTAAATATAAAGGTTGAATTGCTATCGAAAAACAGCACAGCAACCTACGAAACATATACTGATGAAAATGGAACTTTTATGTTCCAACACATACCAATTGGTGAATATATACAAAAATCAAGTTTCCCGCAATGCGGATATGTTCTATCAGAAGTAAAAGTTACACCTGCAGAAAAAATAATAACTAATGATGTAACATTAATTCCTAATGCTGGACAGATTAGTGGTTATGCTAAATTAAAAGATATGCAGGATAGTTCTGATATATCTGTAACCCTTGAGCCATTTGATACAAATACACAAAAAATCAATTATTTTACCAAGACAAATGCAGATGGAAGTTATATTTTTGGCAGTGTACTTGCGGGGAAGTATAAATTAAGAGCTTCTAAAGAAGGTTGGAATGAACAAATAATAGATGAAATAACCGTTGAAGAATTAAAAGAAACATTTGCAAATCAATTGGAATTAGTTGATATAACACCACCAACTTTAACGAAGATTTTAATAAATGGCGGTGCAAATACAACAGACAATGCTAAGGTAATTATTTCAACATTTGCTGAAGATAAAGGTTCTGGTCTTGGCCAGATATTAATTTCAAATACTTCAGATTTCTCAAATGTCACATGGCAAAATTATGAATTTCAAAAAATACATTCAGTAGATACACAGTCTGGAATAAAAACAGTATATGTAAAGGTTAAAGATAAAGCTGGTAATGTGAGTGAAGTAAAATCAGCAACAATAGAGGTTGTTGACTTACCAGATATGACAGATCTTATAGATTATTTACATGGAAGAATTGTTGAAAAGGATGTTGTTATTACAAAAGCCCAATCACCATACTATGTGAGCGATAGTATAAAAGTAAATGAAGGTGTGACAGTAACAATAGAACCAGGGGTTACACTTGTATTTAAAACTGGAATGAAGTTTATAGTCGATGGATATCTTGTAGCTGATGGTTCAACTGAAGAAATAGTATTTAAACCGGAAAATGAAAATGATACATTTGAGATAGTAATAAATGGAAAACCTGTAGATAATAAAAATACATTAACAAATTTAAGAACAAAGAATCTAAAAACAAACATATTAAATCGAAATATATTAAAAGAAAAAATACAAAGAGATATTGAAGAAACAATTTCAGAAATTGAAAATAGAAACTTTGTTGGAATTATAGATAAAAAAGCAAATATAAAATATAATCCAATAAAAAATATTAATAAAAAATACGAACTTTATGGGACAGATTCCACCGCATCAAAAAACAACATATTAAAAAATATCCAAATAAATTCAGGAACGTTAACAATAAACTCAGAGGCAGAAATTTCAGATTCTGTCATAAATTCGCTTGTTTCTAATGGATATTCTAATATAAAAGATTCAACTTTTAATTATTTAAGAGGAAAAGTTGACTTAAATACAGTAAGTATATTATATGGAAATAGTGGCGCTATTAGTGGTTATATTTTAGATTCAACTATAAATAATCCAAACTCTATAAGTAATTCTTATATAAATGGAACTATTTTGAATGGTGGTTTTATATTAAGCGATTCAATTTTAGAAAACTCTAAAGTATATGGTAATAATTTTGTTGAATTCTCATCAAATAATAATAAGATAGCAAATTCAACAATAAAAGATTTTCTATCAGTTAAATTTAATGGGTCTATAGTAATTTCAAATATAATACAAAATAATAATAATATTTATATTAATAGATATGGGTATTATGAAAATAACAACGCTAAAACATATATTATATATAATACAATAACAAATAATGGAGATTATGGTTTAAGAGTTCAAAACAATTCCGTGCTTATATCATATAATAATATCACTGGACATACAGAATATGACATAAAACTCGAGAATTATGCCAAAGGTGGTGAAATAGATGTTAAAAATAATTATTTTGGAAATTCGTCATCATCATTAATCAAAGAAAAAATATATGATTATGAAGATGACCCTAATTTTGAATTATCAAAAGTTATATTCGAACCATTTTTCTCAGAACCAATTGAAGCTATAAACGAAGTTACAACTATAACAGGTAAAGAAGTTTCAGGGAATTTATATTTGCCATATAAAATGGCTAAAGAATATAGTCCATATATTATTAATGATGATTTGAATATATTCGGAAAACTTATAATTGAACCAGGTGTAGAAATAAAAGTAGCCAAAGGTAAATCTATACATATATATGGAACCTTAATTGCAGATGGAAGTTCAGAAAGCATAAAATTCTATACCTCTACTGGAGTAGACATGAAAGATATGTGGGAAGGGATAGTATTACACAACGTAACAGAAGAATCAGTAAAATTAGATAATGTAATAATAAAAAACACAAAAACAGCATTGATATTATCAGGGTCAAAAGTAGAAATAAGCAATATATTAATACAAAACTCGTCAAATGGAATTAATATTGATCAAAGCTCAGAACTAACAGCAAACAATTTAACAACAGAAAATGTTATAGGAAATGGAATAATATTAGAAGGAACATTGAATTTAAACAGTTCTAAAATTAATAAAATATACAGAGAGTGGGAAGGGAATCCTAAATTTAATATAAAAGATTCAGATATTGAAAGTATAAATATTAATGGATATTTGTATAATGAAAATTTAATAAATAATTCAAATATTTCTTACTTAATGATAGATAGTGTTGATTCAAATATAATAATAACAAACTCGATTATAGATACGTGTAATATATATTTTATATATCAAAATGGTAAGATTGAATTTATTGATAATGATATAAATATTATATCTATAAATAATTATATGTATAGTGACAATCAAAATATACCCCAATTAATATTTGACGGAAATAAAATAAAACAATTATCTTTATTAAGGAATTATAGCAATAGTTCGAAGGGGTATATAGAAATAATAAATAATAGGATTTTAGGGAATTTCATATTAGGAGCATTTGAGTATAACTATAATACAGGTGAATATTATTATAGTGATTCTGATAATAATGAATATGCTATAACAATAAACAACAACACATTTGAAAAATCACAATTCACAATATACAGAATAAAAGAAATAGAAATATTCAACAATATATTCAAAGGGAATTCGACACTTGTCATTGGGAATGACAAAACAACAAAAGTATATGGCAATACATTCAAAGATAACAACAACGATGCAATAATAATCAATCAACAATTTGCAATGCCAGAAATAAACAACAACACATTCTACGGTAACAATGGATATGCAGTAGTTGTAAACAATGGAATGATATCAAACTTCACAAAAAACTACATAGCATTAAATTTAGGAGGAATAAAGATCAACCAATTAATGAATGACAATGTAGAATTAACAATAGCAGATAACGTAATAATGATGAACAGAGAATACAACTTATTAAACACAGCACCAAACAACATAGCATTAAACAATAACTTCTATGCATTATACACAGAAGAATCAATAAGTGAAACGATATCAGGGAATTACACAATAGACGGAATAAAAACAGCGTTAATAACAGATGCAGGATCAGAAGAAAAGCCAGATATAGGAGACATATTAAGTTATACAAACTTAAAAGATTATCTAGTAGAAAACACAACAATAGATAGTGATCATTCACCATACATAGTAACATCAGATATATCACTCAACAATATAACCATTGAAGGAGATATAGAAATAAAAATAAGTGATGGAAGGACACTATCCTTTGATAACGTCACACACAACTCAGGAACAATATCAGTTAAATCATTATATGACAGGACAGAACCAAGTGAATTAACAGGAATAATAGTAAAATCAACATTGCTAAACTTATCAATAGAAGGAATATACGGAGAAATAAATGCAGATATAAATACAATAGAATCAAAAAATGGAAGGATATATGGAACAGGGTCAATAGAAACATATGCAGCACAAGAAGGAAACACAAACGAAGTAGAAGGAGTAAGAATAACAAACGCAAACATCAATTCAGATATAACAATAACAAACGCAAAAATAGAAACAATAACAGCAGATGGAATTGAAGAACTAATAATCTCAGGAGGAAATATTGAAAAATACAATATAACAAACACAACAAAATTAACAATTGCAGGAATTGAAGTTTCAGGATTAATAACAACAACAGTAAAAGAATTATATTTAACAAACACAAAAATAAGCGACAGTGAAATAACAAATGCAGAATATATAGAAACAACAGGAAATATAGAAAATGTCACATTCACAAACAATGGAAAAATAATAAGTAAAAACAATAACATAACAAAAACAGTATTTGACAACGCACCAATAGAAATATACAACACAAAATTATTCAACAACACAATAAAAAATGCAGAAATAGGAATAACAATAAAAGAGGCAGAGGATGAAGACAGTGTATACATAATGAAAAACACATTTAAAGGGAACACAACAGACATCAAATCAGAAGTAACAAGAGAAATAAACGCACAATACAACTACTTTGCAGAAGGGGAAGCAAAAACAGAAGGAACAATAGACACAACAAATAGTTTAGCAGAAGAGCCAACAGATGAAGATGTAGTATTAGGACATGAAATATCAGGAAAAATAATATTAAATTCAGTAATAAAAAGTTCAGAAAAAGAATATGAAATAACAGATGACTTAATAATCATAGGGAAATTAACAGTAGAACCAGGAGTAACATTAAAAATCGCCGAAGATAAGTCTATTATTGTTAGAGGTACTTTAGTATTAAATGGTAGTGAAGATAATTTAATATACCTAAAACCAGATACATCTATTTTAATCAAAGGAAAATGGAATGGTATAAAGATTGAAGAAGGAGGCTATGTGGAATTTGATTATGTCAAATCAGGTTATGCAGATGCATTTATGGATATAAATGGCGAAGCCGTAATAAGCAATTCTACTATTGTACTTAATAATAAAGGATTTATTGTTCATGAAAACAAAGAATTAAATATTCAAAATTCAAAAATATCATCAATAGATCAAGCATTTTTGATGTATAATTCTTCAAAAGTTAATTTAGAAAATGTTAGCGCTTATTCCATTTCTCAATTAACACCAAATGATAATGTTAATAGATATAATGATGGAAATAGTGAAAATAATACAAAAATTACAATTAATAATTCGAACATTTCTGTTGGAAGTCTTGGTTTTAATTATATTGATGCTGAAATTAATGAAAGCACTATTACAGTAAATAATTATGATACTCTTAGTTATACTGATGTAAATATTAATAATTCATCGATAAGTAGTAATAGTATTAATATTGACTATTATACCAATATAACAATTGATAATTCTGAAATAGGAAGGTTAATTGTATATGGAGGCGAAATATCAACTATTATTAAAAATTCAACACTTAAATCATTAGAATTAAATAGCAACTGGGGAGTCAAAAATGTATTTATTGAGTCTAGTGTAATCAAAGAATTTTATAGTATTAATGAATTTGGTGGTGATTTGTTAACAAAAGATTCAACCATCGCTTATTTGCAGTTTAATGGGAATATTTCTGGGAATATAGAATTTAATAATATTGATTTTAAAAATAATTATAATAATAATTTCTATAATGAATATTTATTGTATTACAACTCCTCTTATTCAATGATTTTCGATAATTGCAGATTTACAAATGATTCATCTGATACAAATTATAGTAGAAAAGGTGTATATATTGGAAATGGTGCAATGATAGGGTTCAAAAATTCCGATTTTGAAGACTTGGATTATGGAATTTATATTGATAATGGAGCGTTACTAACCTTTGAAGGAAACCAATTAATAAATAATAATTATGGAATTTACTTTAATCAATTTGTTTCTCCAGATGTTGAACAAGAAATTTCAGGAAATTATCTTGATAATAAGACATACAATATATACAACAACACGTCTAATACTGTTAGAGTAAATGGAAATTTCTGGGGAACAACAAATGAGGAAGAAATTAAGAATAAGCTATATAATGTTGAAATTGAAAGTTGGTTGGAAAGTTCGCCTATTCAATAAACAAATCCCGGGTTTTACCGGGATTTGTTTTTAATCCTTTAAACTTCCTTGAGTTAAACCTGATATAATATATTTTTGTGCAATGGAAAAAACAATTATAGTTGGCAAAAGAGCTATAACTATGCCTGCAGATAACACATTCCATTGAATTCCTGCTTTTGATACAATTGAATATAAACCAACAGGGACAGTATATTTATCTGCAGTGTTTAAAAACATAACAGCTGTAAATAGTTCATTCCAGTTATTAACAAACGAAAAACTTAAAATTGCAGATAATCCAGGAAGCATTAATGGAACAGTAATTTTAAATAATGATTGTATTTCATTACATCCGTCAATTAAAGCAGCTTCTTCTATGCTCTTTGGAATTCTATCAAAAAAACCTTTAGCCATAATTGTGCTAAATGCTGCACCAAAACCACTATATACTATTATTATACTAATTAATTTATTAATCAAATGGAATTTTGAGAACATAATGTATTGTGGAACCATAATTAGGTATGACGGTATCATTTGGGAGAAAAATAGATATAAAATAACAATATATCTCCATTTGAACTCTTTTCGAGATAATATATACCCACTTAACATTGCAAAAATTGTTGAGATAAAAGCTGCAATTAAAGAAACAAAAATACTATTAGAAAAATATTGTTTGAAATTAACAAATTCAAATAATTTTCTGTATCCGTATAAACTTGGATTATTTGTCCAATATTTTATTGGAAATGTATATAATTCATATACAGGTTTAAATGAAGTTAATATAATCCAGTAAAGAGGAAATATAGCAAATAATAAAAATAATGCTAATAATATAAATCGTACAATTTGCCATATTGTTTTTTTCTTCATAATGAAAACTCCTTTTTAGAAGTCAATTTTAAATACATAATAGTATATAATACAAGAACAGTAACTATAATTACACCATGAGCAGCAGCTTTACTATAATTTGATTCATAAAATACAGTATTAATCATTTTTACTGATAATATTTCTGTGCTTCCAGCAGGTCCGCCTCGAGTCATTCCATATATAACATCAGGGAAATTCATAACCCATATTATTCTTAATAAAATAGTATTTATTAATGTAGGTTTAATATATGGAATAGTTATTTTAAAAAGTTTTGTGAAATATCCTGCGCCATCAATTTCGGCAGCCTCATACAATGAATCTGGTATTGATTGCAATGCGGCTAAAATCATAATAGCGAAAAATGGTATGCCATACCATACATTTACCAATATAACAGAAAACATTGCCAATGACGGATCAGATAAAAAGTTAAAACCTTCTTTAATAAAGCCTATTCGTAATAATATATCGTTTATTACTCCAAATTGACCATTAAGTAACCATGACCATATTAGTCCTATAGCAAAACCAGATATTGCCCATGGATAAAAAACAAACCCTGCATATAATCCTCTTCCTTTAAACGGTTCTTTCATTAATAATGCCAGAATAAACCCAAAGATTAATTGAAAAAATACAGAAAAGAAAATCCATTTTATTGTATTCCAGATAATATCAATGTAAAAAACATCAGAAAAGATTTCTTTATAATTTTCAAAACCTACCCATTTGATTTTTCCAAAATTAAAAATAGAATAATTTTTGAAAGAAAGCAAAACCCCACTTATAGTGGGGTATAAAATAATAAATGAAATTAAAAGAATTGTTGGCAATAGCATAAGTATAATAAATTTTCTTTGTTTCATTTAATCACCTATTTAATACCAGCATCTTTCCAGAAGTCTGACCATTGTTTTAAACATCTAACAACAGAAAGTTTTCCCAATAATACCTGTTGCATTGTTTTTTCCTGAAATTCATTCCATTTTCCCCAATTTTCATTATCTAATGGGTATTGTGTGAATTGATAATGCTTGGAATCTTTAAACATTTCTGTCCATCCTTCAAAAATATTAGAACTAAAATACGAGTCGTATTTATAGACGGACTTTAAAATAGGTAAAGCACCATAACTCTTGCTCCAATATCCGTTAATCTCTGAAGAACTAACAAATTTTATAAATTTCCATGCTAAATCTTTGTGTTTGGAATATGTTGGTATTCCCCATCCAACAAAACCAAACGTCGGATAAGCTTTTCCGCTTACACCAACAGGTAATGGTGCAGTTTTATATTGCCCAGGTTTTAACATTTCATTTAGCATTCCTGTGGTATCAGGATCCTGGAATAATAGAGGAGTTATACCAGAAACAAAAGCGTTAACTTGTTCATCCCATCCCCAATTAACAGAATCTTTTGGAGCAGTATCTTTAAATAAGCTAACATAAAAGTTTAATCCTTCAATAGCTCTAGGGTCATCAAAAATTAATTTTCCATCCTTTGTTAAATACATATTATTCGGATCAATATCATCAAAGAAAGAGGTTACTACAATATCTATAAATGCAGTAGGGTACCCTTTTCCTCTGAAATCAAAACCGTATTGGTTTTTCCCAGATTCTGTAAGTTTTTTTGCCATATCATACATTTCTTGCATTGTTTTAGGGTAATTTTTAAATCCGTATTTAGATAAAATATCAGGTCTATAAAATAGCGTTTTTACAAATATTCCATGAGGCAATAGATAAGGTGTATTTTTATATATACTTGCAGCTTCTAAAACCCCATCTATTAAATCATTTTTTTCTGGCCAATTATCAATATAAGGAGTTAAATCTTCTAATTTTCCCATTGCAGCTAAAGTGCTTAAATTCCAATCACCAATTTCTACAATATCAAGTGGTTGTTCTGTGCTAACCATTAAATTTATTTTTTGATAAGCTGTTTCATAAGGTGGTGAGATGACATTTATTTTTACTCCGGGATTTAATGTTTCAAACATTTCAATTATTTTGTTTAATGTAGGTGTTCTCCACGGACTTGAAAATGCTTCAATTAGATTTAACGTGACAACTTCTTCTGAAAATACAAATAGAGAAACTAAAAGAATAGAAATAATCAAAAACAACCTTTTCATACATAACACCCCCTGATTTATGATTGTGTTTACAATTTATTATACCATATTTAACATAGATTAATCAAAAAGTTTTTTTCTAAATTTTACATATATTAAAAACAATTATGATATACTTAATCATAAAATGGTTTTAGGAGGAAATATATGAATATAGGAAAGTGGTTATTTGCATCTGGAGTTTTACATCGAGTTAGGAAACCTGCAAGATATATAGGCGGAGAATATAATTTAAGAATAAAAAAAGTGGAAAATAAAATAAGAATCGGATTGATGTTTCCAGATTTATATGAAGTTGGAATGTCTCATACGGGATTTCAAATATTAATGCATTCATTTAATCAAAAGGAAAATGTATTTTCGGAAAGAATTTTTTTACCTTGGAAAGACATGATAGAAGAAATGAAAAATGCAAATATTCCGTTATATACTCTGGAAACATATACACCGATAAAAGAAATGGATTTAATTGGAATAACGCTTCAATATGAGCTTTCATATACAAATATTATTCATGCTTTAAAACTTGGAAATATACCAATATATTCTAAAGATAGATCAGAAAATGATCCTATAATTATAGCAGGCGGCCCTAGTGCATCTAATCCGGAACCCATTGCTGATTTTATCGATGCTTTTTATAATGGCGATGGTGAAGCGGTGATAGATGATCTGATAGAAATATTATCTAGCGATATAACCAGAGAAGAAAAAATAAAAAGAATTTATGAAACAGAAGGTTTTTATGTGCCGAAATATTATAAATTAAAGGAGACTGAATCAGGGTTTGTAGTTCCTGATTATGAGAAAAGGATAAAAATACGAAAAATTAGGGATCTCAATAATACGTCATTTCCAACTGAACAAATTGTTCCTAAAATTAGAACTATACATAATAGAGCGATAGTAGAGATAATGAGGGGATGTAATAGAGGATGTAGATTTTGTCATGCTGGGTTTTATTATAGACCTGTAAGAGAAAGAACAGCAGAAAAAATAATAAACTTATCTTTGGAAACGCTTGAAAAGACAGGCTATAATGAACTATCCCTATTATCTTTAAGCACGTTAGATTATACTGATTTGGAAAATGTTTTAAATGAATTAGAACCATTTCTTAAAGAAAATAGAATTTCCATATCACTTCCTTCAAGTAGAGTTGATAAATTTGGAATAGAAATCGGAAGCAAAATATCTGGTGCAAGAAAAACAGGACTAACCTTTGCACCAGAAGCTGGTTCTCAAAGGTTAAGGGATGTGATTAATAAAAATATATCTGAAGAAGAAATTTTGAATGTTGTAGAATATGCTAAAAAAAGTGGCTGGAGAAGAATAAAATTATATTTTATGATAGGTCTTCCAACAGAAACAGAAGAAGATGTGAGAGCCATAGTTGAATTAACAAAAAAAATAAAAAAAGAAATAAAAATAAAGGATATAACAGTAAATGTATCGATATTTATTCCAAAGCCGCACACACCTTTTGAAAAAGAGCGATTTTATCAACCAAAAGAGATAAAAGAAAAAATAAAAATATTAAATGAGATAAGAAAATTTGCAAAACTGAAGATTCATGATCCGTACATTAGTTTAATTGAAGCATTATTATCAAGAGGAGATAGAAAAATATCGGAATTAATATATAAAGTAGCATTAGAGGAAAATGCAATATTTGATGAGTGGGATGAAGAATTTGATTTCAGAAAATGGGCAAGAAAAATAAATGAATTAGGCATTGATACTAAAAAATATCTTGAAAAAATAGAAACTGATGAATTACCATGGAAAATAATAGATATTTTATTAAAGGATGATTTTATAAATAACGAGATGAAAAAAGCAACAGATGGAAAAACAACAGATGATTGTCGATGGGATATATGTACTTTATGTGGTGTATGTATAAAAACAGGATTAAATAATATTTTAGTTAAGCGGGTGGAAAAATGAAAGAATTTGATTTTTTGAAAGAAAAAGTAATTGAAGTTGGAAAAAAACTTCTTGAATGGAGAGAAAAAGAATTTACAATATCGAGTAAATCATCAAAACATGATTTAGTAACCTCTCTTGATTTAAGAGTTCAAGAATATCTATATAACGCATTAACAAAGCAATTTCCTGAAATAGGTTTTTTTGGTGAAGAAAGCGGAAAAGATAAAAAACCTAAAACAAATGGATATTGGGTAATAGACCCAATAGATGGAACTGTTAATTTTTCTAAAATGCTACCAATGTTTTGTATATCCGCTGCTTATGTTGAAAATGATGAACCAAAATATGGTATAATATATGCTCCAGTAATAAATCAAATTATAACAGCCGAAGAAAATAAAGGCATAAAGTATAATGATGAAAAAATTATTCCTAATTGGTCCAAAAGTTTAGAAGATGCTATGATTTCAACGGGAAACATAAGAGGAAAAACGTTTAAATTTTTTGAAGCCTTTGAGACAAAGGTTATGAGAATAAGATTGTTGGGAACCGCAGCATTACAAATTGCATATGTTGGAACAGGATATTTTGATGCATTTATTTCGGTAAAAGGCAATCCCTGGGATGTTGCAGCTGGTTATATAATAGTAAAAGAAGCCGGGGGAATAATTACTGATTATTATGGTAACAGGACAAATATATTTAATAAAAAAAATATTTATTCAAATCCATATATCTATAAAGATATAATTAAAAATTTACAGGGGGTGTTGTTGTGAAAGCGTTAATATTGTGTGCAGGTAAAGGAACAAGATTAAGACCATTGACTTTTACAAATGCAAAACCATTAATACCAATTGCAAACAAACCAACTATAGTATATAGTTTGGAAATGATAAAGGAAGCTGGAATTAATGACGTTGGGATAGTTGTTAATCCTGATAACAAATCTGATTTTGAAACAACTTTAGGTGATGGCTCAAGCTTAGGATTAAATATAACATATATAGTTCAGGAGGAACCAAAGGGTTTAGCGCATGCTGTAGCTATTTCAGAAGAGTTTTTAAAAGATGAAGAATTCTTAATGTATTTAGGAGATAATTTGGTTACAGTAGATCTTGGAAAATTCATAAAAGATTTTGATAATAATGATATGGATTCATTTATTCTTTTAACTCCAGTTGAAGATCCATCGAGATTTGGTATTGCTGTATTAAAAGATAATAAAGTTATAAGTGTTGTTGAAAAACCTAAAGATCCACCATCTAATTTAGCTATTATAGGTGTCTATATTTTTAAACCAATTGTTTTTGAGGCTATAAAAAATATAAAACCTTCATGGAGAGGGGAATTGGAAATAACGGATGCTATACAATGGTTATTGGAAAATGATAAAAATGTTGGAGCACATATTGTATATGGATGGTGGAAGGATACTGGAAAACCGGAAGATTTAATAGAAGCAAATAGAAAAATATTAGAGCAGTTAAAAGAAAGTAAAAACGAAGGTATTGTATATGAAAATTCTTCAATACATGGAAATGTAATAATAGGAAAAAATTCGAGAATATTAAATAGTGTTATTAGGGGTCCTGTAATTATAGGAGATAATGTATTAATTTCTGATTCATATGTAGGTCCATATACTAGTATTGGAGAAAATGTAACTATAGAAAATGCTGAATTAGAAAATTCAATTATATTAGATAAAGCAACAATAGCACATTTAGAAACAAGATTAGACTCAAGTATAATTGGAGCAAATGCCACAGTTATAAGCTCAGATTCGAAACCAAAATCAATAAAATTGGTAATAGGTGATTATTCAAAAATAGAAATTCCAAGATAGAGGTGTTTATATGTTAAAACATATAGAAAAATTATGGTATGATGTTTATCCCAAAAGTACAGAAAATAAATTAAATGAATTAATTGAATACTTAAAATCTGAAAAACAACAATTTTCCGAAAAAGAATTAGATTACAAATGGTATAAAAAGGCAGTAATATATTCACTTTATGTGGATTTATACGCAGGAAATTTCAAAGGATTAACGGATAAAATCGATTATTTGTCAGATTTAGGGATAAACACAATCTGGTTATTACCTGTTTTGGATTCACCTCTAATGGATCAAGGATTTGACATCAAAGATTACTATAAAATAAGAAAAGATCTTGGAAGCAATGAAGATTTCAAATTATTTCTTGATAAAGCCCATGAAAAAGGAATAAAGGTAATATTTGATATAGCTATTAATCACACATCAAATGAACATCCGTGGTTTAAATCAGCTAAGAGTTCAAAAAATTCTCCATATAGAGATTATTATATCTGGAATGAAAATACTGATAAATATAAAGAAGCAAGATTATTATTTAAGGGAATGGTTAATAGCAATTGGGAATATAATGAAGAAACAAAAGATTATTATTTTCACAGATTTTATCCTTTTCAACCAGATTTAAACTATAAAAATCCACAAGTACTAATTGAAATGATAAAAATATTAGTATTCTGGAAAAAAATGGGAATAGATGGATTTAGAATGGATGCTGCCCCATTTTTATGGAAAGAAGAAGAATCGAATTGTGAAAATTTACCTCAAACACATACAATATTAAAAATTTTTAGAAATTCATTAGATTATTTAGAAAAAGGTACAATATTAGTTGCAGAGGCTAATTTGAAACCAAGGGATGTAGTAGAATATTTTGGCAATGGGGATGAATGTCATGCGGGATATCATTTTCCATTAATGCCAAAGATTTTTCTTACATTAGCTGAAAAAAATTATATGCATGTTTTTGAAGCTTTAAAGGTAGAAAACACGCCAAATATTCCTGAAAGTTGCAGATGGTTTACGTTCTTAAGGTGTCACGATGAGTTAACTCTTGAATTTGTAACAAAAGAAGAAAGAGAAAAGATGAATAAATATTATTTAAAAAATAGGCTTTGGACGTTTAGAGAAGGCGAAGGGATTTCAGGAAGATTATATGAATTATTAGATAAAGATATTAGAAAAGTTTTACTGTCATTTTCTATATTGTTTACCACAGAAGGTTCTCCTATTATTTATTATGGAGATGAAATAGCTTTAGAAAATGACTATGATTTTTATAATAAAATGGTTGAAAAAACAGGTTTTAAAGACTCAAGATTTTTAAATAGAGGTCCTATTAATTGGGATGAAATTGAAAAAAAATTAAAAAACAAAAGTTCAAAAGAATATATTGTATTTAATACAGTAAAAAATATGTTGAAAATTAGGAAAGAAAACATAGAGTTTTTTGAACAAAAAGGTGAAGTTGTGCCTGTAAAGAATAAATCTATTTTTGTAGTAAAAAAGAAATTAAAAAATAGAATGTTGTGGGCCTTTCATAATTTATCTGAGGAAAATAAGAGTATTGAATTGAAAAGTGAAGGTTTTGAATTATTTAGTAAAGAAAAAATCTCAAAAATCAAATTGAAACCTTATGAATATTCATGGATAATTTTTAAAGATTAAAAAGCTTGTGCAAAAGCACAAGCTTTTTTAATCAAAAATTACTATAAATTTTTAAAAATCGATGCTATAATAATTTGTAAGATGTTTTTAGGTGTAATAGTTTTTTCATAATATACTTTTTATAGTGCATTAAAAATTTATATAATGGGGAAAGGGGATAAAAAACTATGATAAAAATACTTTTTGCATCTATCATTATCATCCATGGATTAATTCATTTAATGGGTTTTGTGAAAGCGTTTCAGCTTGTTGAAATAAATCAACTCACACAAAATATTTCTAAATCAATAGGACTTTTATGGTTAATTTCTGCTTTATTACTTATCATCGTAGCAATTATTCTCTTATTAGACTATGATTGGTGGTGGATAATTGCAGTTCCAACTATTTTACTTTCGCAAGTACTTATCGTTATGTATTGGCAAGATGCAAAATATGGAACAATAGCAAATATTATCCTTATAGTTGGAATAATTATTGGTTATGGTAATTGGAATTTTAATACGATGGTAAAAAATGAATTAAAATCATTTGTCATACCTTCAATTTTTGAAAGAAAAATAATGACAAAGGAAATGATCAACAGCTTGCCACCGATTATTCAAAAATGGCTTGAACAATCTAATGTAATTGGCAAAGATATTATTAACCAAGTTCATCTAAAACAAATTGGAAAAATGCGCACAACTCTTGAGGGGAAATGGATGGATGTTAGAGCTGAACAGTGGTTTAAAACGGAAAAGCCCGGTTTTATCTGGGTAGCTGATGTTAAAGCTCCTTTAGGTATATCCCTTTTAGGAAGAGACAAATATATAAATGGGGAAGGGCATATGCTTATTAAATTACTGTCTTTAATAACAGTTGTAGATTCTAAAGGAAAAGAAATAGACCAGGGAACGATGTTAAGATATCTTGGAGAAACTATTTGGTTTCCTACGGCGGTTTTAAATAAATATATTCAATGGGAACAGGTTGATCCTACAACGGTTAAAGCTGTAATGAATTATAGTGGAATTACAGCTTCAGGAATATTTAAATTTAACATAAAAGGTGATATAGTGAGTTTTGAAGCTAAACGTTATTATGAACGCAAAGGTAAATCAACTTTGGAAAACTGGTTTATACAAATAGATCCAAATAGTTATAAAGAGTTCGAAGGTATAAGAATTCCAACTAAAGCAACAGTTATCTGGAAATTAAAAGAAGGAGACTTTGCATGGTATAAACTTGAGATTACAGATATTAATTATAATTAATTAACAATATAAAAATAAAAATAAAAATAGTTTTTTGTTGGAGGAGAAAATGGATTTGAAATTAGTGAATAGAAAATCAATAAATGAAAATACAATTATTGATTTAGAAAATGTAAAAATAGGACAAGATTATTTTACGATAATAGCTGGACCTTGTTCAGTTGAAAATAAAGAAATAATAGAGGAAACAGCACATTTTCTTTCCGAATTAAATGTAAAAATAATGCGTGGAGGAGTTTTTAAACCGCGCACTTCTCCATATTCTTTTCAAGGTTTAGGTAAAAAAGGACTTGAGTATTTGAAATTAGCAGCAGAAAAATATAATTTGAAAGTAATTACTGAGGCTTTAGATGAAGATAGCTTGAAAATGGTGAATGAATGTGCAGATATAATTCAAATTGGTTCTAGAAATGCTCAAAATTTTGGATTATTGAAAAAAGTAGGGAAATTAAATAAACCAGTATTATTAAAAAGAGGGTTTATGATGACAATAGAAGAATTTTTATATTCTGCAGAATATATAGCGTTTGAAGGAAATAAAAATATTATATTATGTGAAAGAGGAATAAGGACTTTTGAAACTAAAACAAGAAACACATTGGATATTTCTGCAATACCTGTTTTAAAACAAGAAACACATTTACCAATAATTATAGATCCAAGTCATGCGGCGGGAAGAAGTGATATTATTCCTGATTTAATAAAAGCATCTTTAGCAGTTGGAGCACATGGAATAATGGTTGAAATACATCCAAATCCACAAATAGCATTATCTGATGGAAAACAAAGTTTAATGTTCAAAAGTTTTGAAACAATCGTAAAAGAATTGAAGAAAATATCAAGAACCTTTGGAGTAGAAATATTATGAAGATAAAACCGATAAGAAAAATAAGAGCAAAAATAATAGTTCCAGCTGATAAATCAATAACTCATAGAACATTGATACTATCTTCTATGGCTAAGAATGAAAGTATAATATATAATCTTTTAAATGCTAATGATACAAAAAGAACATATAATATATTAAAAAAGTTAGGTGTAAAATTCAAAGGAGATTTTAGCAAACTGATAGTAATACCAAAAAACATAAAAGAAATAGAAAGCCCATTATATTGTGGAAATTCAGGAACAACAGCCCGTTTAATGAGCGGCTTTTTAGCATCTAAAAATGGACTATTTATATTATATGGAGATACATCGTTATCAAAAAGACCTATGAAAAGAATAATTGAACCATTGAATTTAATGGGGGCAGAAATAAAATCAAGAAATGAGAGAATGCCATTAATAATTAAAGGTGGTGAATTAAAGTCTATTGAGTATGAAATGCCTATTCCAAGTGCTCAATTAAAATCTTCTATAATTCTTGCTGGTTTAAAAGCTAATGGAGAGACAATAATAAAAGGAGATAAAGGAACGAGAGATCATACTGAAAGATTATTAAAATTTATGAATGCAAATATTGAAATAAAAAAAGATTTAATTAGAATAAGAAAATCTGATCTTGAACCATTAAATTTCAAAATCCCGGGTGATTTTTCTTCAGCTTCTTTCTTTATAACCCTTGCAATATTACATCGAAACGCAAAAATAGAAATAAATAATGTAAATCTTAATCATACAAGGATAGGATTTTTAAAAATATTAGAAAAAATGAATGCAAATATTTATTATGAAATTCATGAAAGCGAGCCAGAGCCAATTGGAAAAATAATAGCTGAAACTTCTAATGATTTAAAAGGAATTGTGATTCCTGAAAAATTAATACCAAATGCCATAGATGAACTACCTTTATTAGCTTTAATTGGAGCTAAAGCACAGGGGAAAACAGTACTAAAAAAAGCTAAAGAATTGAGAGTAAAAGAAAGTGATAGAATAACATCAGTTATTGAAAATATGAAAAATATAGGAATTAACATTAAAGAATTAAAAGATGGATTTGAAATAGAGGGAAAACAGAAAATAATTGGTGGGAAAATAAAAACGTATAATGATCATAGAATAGCAATGATGTTTTCAATAGCTGGATTAATAAGTGAAGAGGGAATAGAAATAGACAATACAGTGTCTGTAAATATTTCTTTTCCAGAGTTTTATAAAGTTTTACTTAATATTGCTGATGAAAGTAAAAAAACTTGAATAAGAATCAAATCTTTGCTTTTTGAAAAATTCAAATAATAAAATATATTCAATTTACATAGAATTTACAAGTAAAAACTCAAAATAAAGAGATTATGAAAGAAAATTCATAATAATAAGAAAATTATAAATGTTAAAATTTATTATAATGAAATATGAAAGATAATAATGTTGAAGCTACTTAATCTCTAAGAAACTTTGATAAAGTATTTGTAATTTTAGATTTTTTGTGGTAAAATATATCCGGAATAAATTTTATATAAGGAGGGGACTGTATGAAGAGACTTTTAGTAGCATTATTGTTAGTATTTTCTATCTTTACATTTGCAGCAGTTATGAACCCCAATACAATCGTTGACGTAACAATTGGGGAACCAGACACATTAGATCCACATCAAGCATATGATACAGCAAGTGGAGAAGTTATTTATAACGTATATGATAACTTAATTCAGTACAAAGGTTCAAGCTTAAGTGAATTTGAACCAAGAATAGCAGAATCATGGGAAATAGACGGAAATACAGTAAAATTCAAAATCAGAAAAGGGGTTAAATTCCACAGCGGAAACGAATTAACACCATATGACGTAGAATACACATTTGAAAGAGCATTAATTGGAAATCCTGGTGGAGGACCAATCTGGATGTTATACGAAGTATTCTTTGGAGATTACTTCAGCTTAAAATCAGCAGTAAAAGGATTAACTGGAAAATCATGGTCAGAATTAGTAAATCCTGAAACAAAAGAACCAGTAAATGATGAAGCAAAACAGATATTATTAGATTTCTATGAAAAATATATAAATTCAAAAGTAGAAGTAGATGGAGATTACGTAGTATTCCATTTAGCAGCACCAAAAGTATACTTTTTAAACATCATAGCTCAGGGTTCATCATGGGGAGCAATATTAGACAGTAAAGCAGCAATGGGATTAGGATTATGGGACGGAAAAGCAGACGGATGGTGGAAATTCCATGATTGGAAAAAAGAAGATTCACCATTATATGCAAAAGAAATAGGTTCAGGGCCATACGAATTAGTAGAATGGAACAGAGCAGAACAGAAAGTAACATTAAAAGCATTCCCAGAATACTGGAGAGGTCCAGCAAAAGTTGAAAACGTAGTTATCTGGGGAGTAGATGAATGGTCAACAAGAAAAGCATTATTAGAAAAAGGTGAAGCTGATATTGTAGCAGTTCCAGCACAATACTTAAGCCAGATAAAAGGAAATCCTGATATAGAAATTATCGAAGGATTACCAAGCGTATCTGTAACAACATTAAACTTCAATTGGCAGGTAAAACCAGATTCTCCATATATTGGAAGCGGAAAATTAGATGGAAATGGAATACCTGTAGATTTCTTTGCAGATAAAAATGTAAGATTAGGATTCATATATTCATTTGACTACAAAAAGATGATCGATGAAGTATTAGATGGATATGGCGAATTAGTACCAACAGCAATGCCAAAAGGTTTCTTAGGATATGACGATAATTTACCAAAACCAAAATTCGATTTAAAAGAAGCAACAAAATACTTCAAGAGAGCATTTAGAGGACAATTATGGAGAAAAGGTTTCAAAATGACAATACTTTACAACACAGGAAACGCAGCAAGACAAAAATCAGCAGAATTATTAGCAGATTCTTTAAAGAAAATAAATGCAAAATTCCAGGCAGAAGTTAGAGGTGTTCAGTGGCCAACATTCTTAGATGCAAGAAAGAATGGTAAAATGCCATTATACATCTTAGGTTGGTTAGCAGATTATCCAGATCCAAACAACTTTATTTACACATTCTACCACAGTAATGGTGACTATGGTTATTACTTTGGTGAAAAATATGCACAATTTGCAAACAAACCACAGGCATTCTTTGGCGGAAAATCATTAAATGAAATGATAGAAGAAGCAGCATCATTAACAGATCCTGAAGCAAGAAAAGAAATATATATAAAAGTACAGGAATTTGTAATCAGAGAAGGATTAGGTGTTCCATTATATCAACCAATAGGTGTAAGAGTACATAGAAAATGGTTAAAAGGTTGGTATCCAAATTCAATTAGACCAGGTGACGATTATTACGCATACTGGAAATCAGATGAATAATTTAGAAAAATTTATTTAATAACTTTTAATTTTAATTTTAAGGGGAGGGGAAGGTCCTTCCCCTATTTTTTTTGTTTTTTAATATTTTTTTTCTTTAATGTTTTATTTCTATGGTATAATAAATTTGTTTTATAAAATCTTTATGGAGGTGCTTGTATGACGGCGTATATTATCAGGAGGTTATTATTACTACCTCTTATAATTTTCGGAGTAACCTTAATAGTTTTCTCCATGATGCAATTGCTTGGAGAAGACCAGTTGTTAGCTGCATATGTGGACCCTAATTCTCTTGATAAAATGTCAGTAGAAGAATTAGAAATGGTAAAAGAAAAATATGGATTAAACGATGATCCATTTACGCGATACGTGAAATGGATCGAATCTGTTGCACGTGGTGATCTTGGTTGGTCGATAGTGGGTAAAGAACCAGTAACTGATGCAATATTAAACAGATTACCATCGACAGTGGAACTTGCATTATTTTCAATTTTTCCTATTATTGGCATAGGAGTGTGGCTTGGAGTTCAGGCAGCATTGCACAGAAATAAGTGGCAGGATCACTTAATAAGAATATTTTCTATAGTTGGATGGTCCTTTCCAGATTTTGTATTTGGTCTGGTAATATTAATGGTATTTTATAGCTGGCTCGGATGGTTCCCCCCTGGAAGAATTAGTCTGGATATTGAAAACATAATAAAATCTCCAGACTTTCATCAATATACAAAATTAATCACTATTGATGGATTATTAAATGGAAGAATAGACGTATTTTGGGACGGATTGAGACATTTAATAGGTCCAATATTAACATTATCCTACTTATGGTGGGCATACTTAATAAGAATTACAAGGTCATCAATGCTGGAAGTTTTAAGTAAAGATTATGTAAGAACTGCAAGAGCAAAAGGATTATCAGAAAAAGTAGTTATACATAAACATGCAAAAAGAAATGCATTAATACCAGTAGCAACAGTTGCTGGCTCCATGATTATTGGGTTGATAATGGGTGTTATTATTGTAGAAACAATATTTGTAAGACCAGGAATAGGAAGTTTTGCTGCAAAAGCTGCAGGACAACTCGATTATGCTTCTATAATGGGAATGTTATTATTCTCATCATTGCTTTTGATAGTTGGAAACTTGATAATCGATATATCATACGCATTAATAGATCCAAGAATCAGATACGAGTGAGGTGAGTAGAAATGAATGAAGAATTTAAAAGAGCACTTAGAAAATTCTATAAAAACCCTTCAGCAATGTTAGGAATAATATTATTAATCTTTTTTATATTGGTAGCAGCATTTGCACCGCTTTTAGCTCCACCTCAAATACCAATAGATCCTGAAATAGAAGATATGGAAGCAATGATAAATAATCTTGAAAATACAAAAAATCCTTCAATAATAGAAGATTTAACATCATCTTTTACAGATTATTATGATTTCACATATGGTTTTTACCTTGATTATGCAAATGATATAAGAAAATTAGAAGAAACATTAAAGCAATATCAATCAAACAGAAATGACGAAAATTATAAAAAATTAATAGAAACATTATCTCCTCTAACAGAAGAATATATTTTAGATGCATCATATTTTGACAATCTTGAAAATAACAAAGATGATTCTAAAAAATTCAATGAAGCATTAAAAGATCTTGAAAATGGAATAAAAGGTTTCCTCGCAAAAGCAAAAAATGCGGAAAAAATGAAAAAAGAATTAGATGAAATTACTTCAAAAACAACATCAGTAGATGAGTTTTTGCCGGCAGCAAAAAAATATTTCAAAGATTTAAAGGAAAATTATATAAAAGACTTAAATTATGACCCTTATTTAATGCCTATAGTAACATATGAAAATACTCCACAACCACCATCAAAAGAACATCCATTTGGAATAAGTAATGGAAGGGACATATATTATGGTGTAGTATGGGGTACAAGAACAGGATTTAAAATAGGGTTGATTGTTGTTATAACAGCAACAATCATAGGATTATTTATTGGTTCAATCTCAGCTTATTTTGGTGGCTGGGTTGATGAAGTATTAATGAGAATTACAGATATATTCATGTCAATACCATTTATGTTATCAGCAATGGTGTTGACTACGGTTTTAGGAACTGGGCTAGATAAAGTTATGATAGCTATGATAGTATTTGGATGGATGGGCTCAGCAAGACTTATAAGAGGTAATATTCTTCAGGCTAAAAATGATCAATATGTATTAGCTGCAAAAGCTTTAGGAGTAAAAGATTCAAAAATAATTATTAAACATATATTGCCTAATACAATATTCCCTGTATTAATACAGGCATCAATGAGAATAGGTTCAATGGTTATAACAGCAGCAGTATTGAGTTTCCTTGGTGTAGGTGCTCCTCAGGGGTATGCCGACTGGGGATCGATACTGAATTATGCAAGAAACTGGATATTAGGTGGAACAGGTGGAGCATTTGAATACTGGTATACAATAGTATATCCTGGTACAGCAATGGTATTATTTGTATTAGCCTGGAACTTAGTTGGAGACGCATTAAGGGATATCTTTGATCCGAAACTACGCGGTTAGTTGAAAGGAGGAAAATAATGAAAGACCCAATATTAAAGGTCAATAATTTACATACATATTTTGATACAGAAGATGGTGAAGTAAGAGCTGTAAGAGGTGTGTCATTCGAAGTGCATGAAGGAGAAACATTGGCAATTGTTGGAGAATCAGGTTCTGGTAAATCTGTAACCTCATTAAGTATAATGAGATTGTTAGATGAAAATGGAAGAATAGCAGATGGAGAAATAATATATAAAGGAACAGATATAAGTAAAATTCCTGAAGATGATATGAGACATATCAGGGGAAAAGAAATAGCAATGATATTCCAGGAACCAATGACAGCATTAAATCCTGTATTTACAGTTGGAGATCAAATAATAGAAATGATAATGTTGCATATGGGAATGGATGCAAAAGCTGCAAGAGAAAGAGCAATAGATTTATTAAGAAAGGTTGGAATACCAGAACCTGAAAAGCGTGTCGATCAATATCCTCACGAATTATCAGGTGGAATGAGACAAAGAGCAATGATAGCAATGGCATTGTCCTGTAACCCGAAGGTATTAATTGCCGATGAACCAACAACAGCACTCGATGTTACAATACAGGCGCAAATATTGGAATTAATGAAAGAATTGCAAAAAGAATATGGAATGGCAATAATATTTATTACACATGATCTTGGTGTAGTAGCAGAAATGTCAGATAAAGCAGCTGTAATGTATGCTGGAAAGGTCGTAGAATATGGAGATATAGTATCAGTATTTAAAAGACCAAAAAATCCATATACATGGGGATTAATGCAGTCAATACCAAAATTGAATGAAGAAGTTGACAGATTAATGTCAATTCCAGGAACAGTTCCAAATCCAAGAAGATTTCCAAAAGGATGTGGATTTTCAAATAGATGTTTCCTTGCAAAAGAAAAATGTAAAGATGAAATGCCGGAATTAATTGAAGTCGAATCCGGGCATTATTCAAGATGCTTCTATATTGAAGAACTCGAAAAAGAAGTTGAAAAAACAAGGGCAGGTGGAAAATAATGTCTAAAAAAGTGTTATTGCAGGTAGACAATCTAAAAAAATATTTTCCGGTTAGAGCTGGGGTGTTTAAAAGAGTAGTAGCACACGTTCAAGCAGTAGATGATATATCATTTAAAGTATTTGAAGGTGAAACAATAGGACTTGTTGGAGAATCTGGTTGTGGTAAAAGTACTACAGGAATGACAATATTAAGATTATTAAATCCAACAGCTGGAAGAATAGTTGTAGATGGATTGGATACCACGCCGCTATTCCTGCCAAAAACAAGAGCAAACAAATATATACATGAAATGTATATTGACAAATTTAATAAACTTAAACAAGAATACAAAACTGAAGAAGAAGTAATAAATAATTTAAAAGATGAAATTGATAAAAAATATGCTAAAATTTATTTCGAGAAAGGTGCTCATGGATTATATCATGAAATGTTATCAAATCTAAGTGAAAAAAGAAAATGGTTCAGACGAAACATGCAAATAATATTCCAGGATCCATACTCATCATTAAACCCAAGATTAAGAATTAGAAGCATAATTGCAGAAGGATTATTCACACACGGGTTGGTGCAAAACGGAGCAGAAGCAACAGAAAAAGTTAAAGATTTACTTGATAAAGTAGGATTATCATCAGAATACATATACAGATTCCCTCATGAATTCTCTGGAGGTCAAAGGCAGAGAATTGGTATAGCAAGGGCATTGGCACTAAATCCAAAACTAATTGTTGCAGATGAAGCAGTATCAGCGCTTGATGTATCAATTCAATCACAAGTAATAAACCTATTAGAAGATTTACAAAAAGAATTCAAATTAACATATGTATTTATAGCCCACGATTTAGCAGTAGTAAAGCATATATCAGACAGAGTAGCTGTAATGTATCTTGGAAAAATAGTAGAGCTTGCAGACAAAAAAGAATTATTTGACAATCCTTTACATCCATATACAGTATCACTAATGTCAGCTATTCCAATTCCTGACCCTGAATACAAGAAAAAAAGAATAATATTGCAGGGTGATGTTCCAAGTCCTATAAACCCACCAAGTGGGTGTAGATTCCATCCAAGGTGTCCTATAGCAAAAGATATATGTTCAAAAAAGGAACCACCATTGGTTGAATTAGAAAATGGACATCAGGTAGCTTGTCATTTTGCAGGTCAATTCAAAGGCTAAAAAATCCCGGAAATTCCGGGATTTTTATTATATACACATAGATATATCAATATCTACAGTATTTTTATTCAATGAGAAAATACAAAAATTGGTAGAAACGTTCAATTTTTGCACTGTTTATTTAAAAAATAATTATGATATAATCTAAATATAATGGTATATAAAAACAAGATTATAGGTAAACTTCGTTTATAGAGGTGTTTAAATTGGGAAAGAGAATAATATATGGTAAAACATGGTGGGGGAAAAAATGGATAGAAGCAATGGAAAAAATAGATTATAATACCAATAGGTTGCCACGAGGAAAAAGATACGCCAATAAAGGATTAGTTTTAGAAATAAGAATAAATAGAAATTCAGATATTGTAGCCAGAGTCCAAGGAACACGTAACACCCCGTATAAAGAAAAAATTTCTTTAAAAAAATTTACATCAAAAGAAATAGAAAAGATAGGTGAAATTTTTTCAGACAATCCGTTTATAGCAGGTCAATTATTAAATGGAATACTCCCAGAAGAAATGTTTGAATTACTGCAAAATGAAGAAATAAAGTTATTTCCAGAATCATGGAAAGACATTGATGCATATTGTTCATGTCCTGATTGGGCTAATCCATGTAAACATCTTGCAGCAGTATATTATATAATTGCAAACGAAATAGATAAAGATCCTTTTATGCTATTTGAAATGCATGGATTAAAAAAGAAAAAATTATTGGAAATGGCTAAAATATCAACAGAAAATTCAGAAAACACATTAAATTTTCTTCCAAAAAATAGCGAAAAAAGCAAATGTAGTTATGAAGAAAAATTGAAAATAAAAGAGCCAGAAATATTTTTTGGAAATATAGATAATATCATCCTCTTATTACCAGAAAAACAAGTATTTCCAGATATTTCAATAAAAGAATTTTTAAAAGAAATATATATAAAAAGCGAAAAATATATAAATAATATATCATTAATAGAAAAAACTCCTTATTTAAAAGAAACAACATACAGCATACATTATAACCTGCAAAATCCTGAAATAACAATTTCTGGATACACACCGTTTTCAGAAAAAATAATAAAATTTGAAACACTTTTTAATATGTTATCAAGTATATCATTACAAAAAGATAATAATGACAATGAATACTCGTTCTTTTTCAAAAAGACATTAAGCTTTGTATTCAACATAGTAAAAAACTCTTTATTTGCACCTAAAATAGAAAATATAGATGAAAAAACATATTACATAAACTATTATCCTCTTTATTTAAATACTGAAATAAAAGAATATATAAAATATCTTGAAAAAATAATACCAGATAATCTCGTAATTCATCCAGAAAAAAACAAAACTTTAAAGAAATCAGATGCAGTAATATATATAATTACACTATTTATAAAAGAAATTATAAAACATGCATATTTAAACGATAATATACCTAATAACTTATTATCAATATTTCTAACAGATGCTAAACTTAAAGTAAAAACATTAGAAGAAAAAAATATAATTAATTTCATGAAAAATTATTTTGAACCTTTATTCTTTAAAAGCAAAGAATATACGCTTGCAATAAAAATTATGCCGTTTATTGAAGATAGATATCACCTTTCACTTTTAGTAAAAAATAATATTAATCAACTATCAGAGCCTATTACATTAAAAACATTTTTAAAAAATAAAAAGTATAATAAAAACAAAGCAGATATTTTAAAACAAATGGGATTTCTTTCCGAGATTACAGAATTTTCTAAAATTCTGATGAAAAATGAAGAAATTATAATAACTTCTTCTGAATTGAGTGAGTTCTTTGAAAAAACATTCGCTATTTTAAAAATATTTGGTATTGAAATTATATTACCAAAAGAAATGAAAAAAATTATTGAACCAAAGCCAGTAATTACAGTATCTGGAAATAAAAATATAGTCACTTTTCTTAATATAAATGAATTATTGAATTTTAACTGGAAAATAGCAATAGGGGATGAATTAATATCAGTAGAAGAATTTAGAAAACTATTAGAAAAGTCAGAAGGAATAATAAAATTTAAAGACATGTATATAAATCTTGAGCCTAAAAAATTTTTAAATATGCTTAAAAAATTAGAAAACCCTTTCTGGGAAAAATCAAATTACGAAACCTTAAGAAACTTACTTTCAGAAGAATTTGATGAGATTCCATTGCTACTAACAAATGAAATAAAAAAATCAATTAATGAAATAAAAAAAATAAAAAATATAAGAATTCCAAAAACATTAAATGCAACATTAAGAGAATATCAAAAACGCGGTTATAAATGGGTGAAAACAAATGTTGATAAAGGGTTTGGAGTATGTCTTGCAGATGATATGGGCCTTGGAAAAACCATTCAGATAATATCTGTATTATTAAAAGAAAAAGAAAACAACACATTAAACAGTCCAGCAATAGTTATTTGTCCAACAACATTAATAGGAAATTGGGCATCAGAAATTGAAAAATTTGCACCGGATTTGAAATATCACATATACCATGGAAATAATCGTGAATTAGACGAAGATACAGATGTAGTATTAACCTCCTATGGAATAATAAGAAAAGATATAGAAAAACTCCAAAAAATAGAATGGTCATATATAATACTTGACGAAGCCCAAAATATCAAAAATCCGTTAACATTACAAACAAAAGCAATAAAAAAACTAAATAGTCAAAAAAGAATTGCATTAACAGGAACTCCGGTGGAAAATCGTCTTGCAGAATTATGGAGTATATTTGATTTTTTAATGCCAGGATATTTAGGAAGTTACACATCATTTCTAAAAAAATATGCGATTCCTATTGAAAAATATAACGACAAATCAAAGATTGAAACAATAAAAAAAGCAATAAATCCGTTTCTATTAAGAAGATTAAAAACAGATAAAAATATCATAAAAGACTTACCAGAAAAAATAATCTTTGATCAATATGTGTATTTAACACCATTACAGACATCATTATATGCAAAAACTATTGAAATGGTGCATGATATTACCAAAACATCAGGAATTGAAAGAAAGGGATTAATCTTTAAATTAATGACATCATTAAAGCAAATATGTAATCATCCAGCAAATTATTTAAAAAGTAAAAATTTTAAATCTGAAGAATCTGGTAAAACACAAAAGTTGTTGGATTTACTAACAGAAATATTTGAAAACAATGAAAAAGCCATAATATTTACACAATACAAAGAAATGGGAGAAATACTTGAAAAAATAATCAAAAAAGATTTAGATATAAAGCCATTATTCTTCCATGGCGGATTAAGTAGAAAAAAAAGAGATGAAATGGTGAAAAAATTTCAAACATTGCATGAATATCCAGTAATAATCGTTTCTCTTAAAGCAGGAGGAACAGGGTTAAATTTAACAGCAGCATCTCATGTAATACATTTTGATTTATGGTGGAACCCTGCAGTTGAAAATCAAGCAACAGATAGGGCTTATAGAATAGGCCAAAAAAGAAATGTCATAGTCCATAGATTTATAACAAAAAATACATTTGAAGAAAAGATTAATGAAATTATACAGAACAAAAAAAATCTAAGTGAAAATATATTAACTCTTGGAGAAAAATGGATATCTGAACTCAGTGATGAAGAGTTGAAAAAATATTCAAAATATAATACAGATTTAAAATATTAGATTTTTAGAAAATAAAAATTATACTAATGTATAGATTTTGATTAATAATCTATTAAATAAATTATAAATAAACCTTTTAAAGTATTATAAAAATAAAAATAACAAAAAATAAATATAACTGAAATAAAGTCTAAAACTCCCAAATGGTTATAAATAAATGGAAATAATTCAAAAAGGTCCGGAAGTGCTTAAAAAAATGAAACAAAGTTTAAAATAGGCTTGACAAAAGAAAAAGAGAAGAGTATAATTATATTGAAAAATGTTCCGGACCTATGTTAAAAAATGCAAAATCTCGCAAAACCGCATGAATAGAGGAAAGTTAAAAAACAGGTTCGGAGGTTGATTATAAGCGTTTTTTAGAAGATTTTTTACAAAAAACAAAGAAAAAATTGAAAATAAAAAATAGGTCCGGAAAAACGGTCTCTAAAAACTGCTAATAATAACTATTCTGGAGACCAAGTCTCGGAAAGAAACTACTCTCTGAAAGAGATAGAAACTTTCACTTCCAATAGTAACAAAGAAGAATTCTTTTTCTGGCTCGGAAAGAAACTACTCTCTGAAAGAGATAGAAACTTTTTAAATCCCATATTATGAATATCAAGCTTAATATCTAACTCGGAAAGAAACTACTCTCTGAAAGAGATAGAAACAATTTCATCGAGGAAGTTTAAAGCTTCCTCTTTGCTTTTTACCTCGGAAAGAAACTACTCTCTGAAAGAGATAGAAACAATTTCAGGAGTTACGGAGGTGGTTTCGTCTTTTCCTTTCTCGGAAAGAAACTACTCTCTGAAAGAGATAGAAACAAAGAGGATATTTTTCCCTTAAATAAGAAAATTCACCTCTGCTCGGAAAGAAACTACTCTCTGAAAGAGATAGAAACATTGGCTTCTTTTAAGATACTGATGATGTCATCATACTTCTTCTCGGAAAGAAACTACTCTCTGAAAGAGATAGAAACGCTTTGAACTATTTCCAATTCTGCGGGATGAATTTGTAATTCTCGGAAAGAAACTACTCTCTGAAAGAGATAGAAACTTTTGTGTTTGCAGAAATGATAAAATGTTTTCTATTCACAGCTCGGAAAGAAACTACTCTCTGAAAGAGATAGAAACTTCTCTTATATGCAAGACCAATTGCATCTTGTCTCAAAATCTCGGAAAGAAACTACTCTCTGAAAGAGATAGAAACTTGTCAATAGAATAGCTATAATAGTTATCAAATAAACTACCTCGGAAAGAAACTACTCTCTGAAAGAGATAGAAACTTTTGTGTTTGCAGAAATGATAAAATGTTTTCTATTCACAGCTCGGAAAGAAACTACTCTCTGAAAGAGATAGAAACTTCTTTTTCAAAAGAAGATTTTAAAAATATTGCTCCATAACTCGGAAAGAAACTACTCTCTGAAAGAGATAGAAACATTTCATAATTTTTCATTAATCTGTCTAATTCATTATCGACTCGGAAAGAAACTACTCTCTGAAAGAGATAGAAACTCTTTGTTAAGCCTTCTTTTTCTCTTAAAGCTTTTATGTTCTCGGAAAGAAACTACTCTCTGAAAGAGATAGAAACTTCAATCCATCTACCAACCACTCGGAAACATATTCATTTTGCTCGGAAAGAAACTACTCTCTGAAAGAGATAGAAACTTCTGTTTCCGCAACAAGAGTGTATTCACCTTTTTCACCTGCTCGGAAAGAAACTACTCTCTGAAAGAGATAGAAACTTCTCAATGAGCTCCTCCGCTGTGAATGGAATTTGCATGTATCTCGGAAAGAAACTACTCTCTGAAAGAGATAGAAACATTTCTAATAAATATTTTTCTGTTAAGTCATCTGTGATATGCTCGGAAAGAAACTACTCTCTGAAAGAGATAGAAACTCTGAAAAAATAATTTTCCCGTCGAGTTTTATTCCTACTAACTCGGAAAGAAACTACTCTCTGAAAGAGATAGAAACTTACTTTCAAAAATTCACCAAAATTTGCATGCTGGATTTCCTCGGAAAGAAACTACTCTCTGAAAGAGATAGAAAATGATACAAAACTAAAGACCTTTTTTATGTTTTTACACACAAGTATTAGAAATTACTTTAGAATATTCTCATGAGAGGTGACATCATGGAAAAAATAATCTTTAGATGCGAGATAATAACTCCAATGTTTTGCTATGGGGCACATGATAAAAAAAGAGAAATGCCAGAATTAAGACCACCTTCAATAAAAGGAGTGATTCGTTTTTGGTGGAGGGCAATAAATGGACATATGTCAATTAATGACTTACGAAAAAAAGAAGCTGATATTTTTGGAGGAAGTATTGAAAATATAAAAAAGAGTAAAATTAGTATAACTATTTATCCAAAAGGAATAAAAAAATCTAAAGTAGATCCTGTTCCGCATAAAGGAAAATTTAAAAAATATGCTTTAAATTATGGAACTAAATTTGATATTGTGTTTTCACTAAAAAAAAGAATAAATATTGATGAAAAAATAATAGATTTAGAATATGTAAAAAAACTTTTTATACTTGTGAGTATTTTAGGAGGTATAGGTAGAAGATCAAGAAGAGGTTTTGGCTCTTTTAGAATTAATTACATTAATAACAAAAAAATAGATTATGATAACTTTATTAAAATTGAAAAAGTAGAAGAATTATTAAATGAAGTAAATATAGATTCAAAAAATCATTTTTCAATACAAGACAATAAAATAATTTCAGATTTTACTTCAAAAAAATATCCTTATATAAAAGAAATAAGGATTGGAAACAGTAGAGAATCTAATTCGGATAATCTTTTAAAAAAAATAAGTCTATCGTCTCATAAGAATAATTCTGAATGGACTGGATTTACAAATAGACAAAAAAGATTAGCCTCTCCGATTTATGTATCTGTTGTAAAAATTATAAAACAAAATAACTTTTATTTTTTTCCTGTTGTAACAATACTAGAAACAATTTTTGAAAATAAATTTGATAATCATGGAAATAATAGAAGTGATAAATTTATAAGTGAGGTGCTAGAATGAATAATAACTATTTATTCCTTTTTACAATAGGTCCTGTTCAGTCTTTTATTGCAGAGGCAAGAAAAACAAAAGATTTATATGAAGGGAGTAAATTACTTTCTAATTTAATTGATATAGCTATTAATGAAGTGAAAAATCAAGACGAAAATGCAGAAATAATTTTTCCATCAAAAAAAATAGAATCAAAACCAAACAGGTTTATAGCAATAATTGAAACTAATAATTCAAAAGATTTTGGGAATAAGATTGAAAATAAAGTAAAAGAAAGTTTTATGAATATTGCAAATAGAATTTTTTCTGAAAATTTTCCGGACAAGCCTAAGCCTATAAATTTTGATAAACAAATAAAGGATTTTTTAGAAATATATTGGGTAATGCAACCTTTTGAAAATAATTATGAAAGCATTTATAAAGAAATTGAAAAAACATTAGGTGCAATTAAAAATGTAAGAGTTTTCGATCAATTAGAAGAGACAGGAAGAAAATGTTCTTTGTGTGGAAAAAGAAATGCTTTATTTTATAAAAAAATGAAAAAAGAGAAAAAACCTTCTTATATACAAAACAATGCAATTGAGATTAAAAAAGATATAGAATTAAATTTTGGGGAAGGACTTTGTGCTGTTTGTTTTGTAAAAAGATTTTATGAAAATAAGAGTTTTCCCTCCACTGCTGCAATTGCTTCTATAGATTGGGTAAAAAAGGTACCGAAAGATGACTTGGAAAATTATAAAAAGCTTTTTAAAAATTTTGATGAGCAATTATATTATGAAGAAAATTTAAGACAAAATTATCTAAAAAAATATGGATATTTTTTGAATGATAATGAACTTGAAAATGCAAAAAATAAATTAAAAGAAATTTATAAAAAAAATGGAAAGCCAAAAAAATATTATGCTCTGATTATGCTCGATGGAGATAATATGGGGAAATGGCTTTCAGGAGAATTTTTGGAAGACAACACAAATTTAAAAGAGTTTCATAATAAAATTTCAGAATCATTGGGGAAATATGCAGAAAATATAAATGAGATTGTCAAAGAACCAAAAGGTAAACGTATTTATGCTGGTGGCGATGATGTAATGACATTTTTAAACCTTGATTATCTTTTTGATATCTTAATAGATTTGCGAGAAAAGTTTCCTAAATTTGAAAATTTAGGATTTACTATTAAAAAAGGTATGAAATCTTCTGCTTCAGCAGGTGTTGTTATTGCACATTACAAAACACCACTTTCCGAAGTTTTAAAATGGGTAAGAAAAATGGAGAAAGAAGCAAAAGAAAAAGGAAATAGAAATTCTTTAGCAATTGCAGTTTTAAAACATTCCGGTGAAATACATAAAACTGTTTATAAATGGAAAATAGAAAATGAATGGTCAGTTAAAATAATGAAAGAATTGGTTGAACAATTAAAAGATGAAAAAAAAGGATTTTCAAACACGTTTATAAAGGTATTGCAAGAAGAGTTTAATAGAATGGAGAAAATTCCTGAAGATAAAATCTTAGAAATCGAATTACAACGTTTGTTAAATAGATCGTCGAAAATAAGGAATAATAAAAATGAAAAAGAAAAAAAAATAAGTGAATGGAAAGAAAAAATTAAAGAATTATACCTGGATTTAGTGGATAAAGATAACTTTTTCTCATTTTTAAATATATCTGATTTTATAGCAAGGGAGGATTAATATGATAATCGAAATAGAGCCTCTGGACACTTTGTTTTTTAAAGATGGGAAGCCTTTTTCTATGGGTGAAGAAACCTGGGCAGAGGGGATTTTTCCACCATATCCTTCTACTATTTATGGGGCTTTAAGAAGTGCGTATTTTGCAAATAATATTAATGAATTAAACAAAGCAAAAGAAAAAGATGATCCTACAAAAGATTTAAAGATAAAAGGAATTTATTTAAAATTAGACGATGATATCTGTTTTCCCGTTCCATTAGATTGTGTGAAAGATAAAGATAAAGATATAACTTATACTTTAAAATTAAAAACTAAGAACAATATTATTTCCAGTTATCCTAAATATTTGAATTTTTTATTAACAGCTAATGAAAAAGTTGAAAATGTTAGTCAAGTTTTTTTCAGTGATATTGATTTTGAAAAATACTTAAATGGATTTGATGAATTTTTTTATTCAGAACTTAAAAATTATTTATTCAATGAACCTAAAATAGGTATTACTCGCTCAAAAGACACTTTGTCAACTGAAGAAGGTAAGATATACAGAGTTGATATGTATAGAACTAAAAATTTAAAATTAGTAGTTGATTTTGAAAATTTGGAAATACCACAGTTTGGATTTTTAAAACTTGGTGGAGAAAGTAAATCTGCCAGGTATAAAAATATTAATAAAGAAATTAGTGTAGAGCCAGCAAAGTTTAATAAATATGATAAATGTTTTAAATTAGTTCTTACAACACCTGCAATTTTTAAGGAAAATGGGTGGATTCCTACTTGGATAGATAAGGATACTCTAGAAGGAGTAATTGGAGGTTTAAAAGTAAAGCTTATATCAGCATCAATAGGAAAACCTATTGTAATTGGAGGTTTTGATATAAAAGAAAAAAAACCTAAACCTTCTTATAAAGCAGTACCTACTGGAAGTGTATATTATTTTAAATTATTGGAAGGAAACGTTAATGATATAGTAAATATCTTTCATGAAAATAGTATATCGGAGATTTATTCTGAACAAGGTTTTGGTATATGTTATGTTGGTAAATTTAATATAGAGGTGGAAGAATGAAAAAAGTTATTACTACAGTTGGAACATCTTTATTTTCTAATTACTTTGACACTACTAAAAATAGTGATATTGATAGCTCTTTAAAGAATCATTATAAAATGTTAGAAGATAAAACTTATTCTGAATATGAAAATAATAAAGAGAGATCTGATAGAATAAAATCTAAAATTCAACAATGGGTAAATAATAATTCATATGCATCAGCAGAAATTTCCAGTATTCACAAAACAAAAGAAGAATTTAAAGATGAAGATATTGAAGTGTATCTTTTAGCTACAGACACAATACTTTCTTTTTTATCAGCAGAAATTATTAAAGAATATTTTGAAAATAATTATATTAAAGGAATTGAAGTTTATTTTAATCCAAAGTATGATGTAATTTTAGATTTACAGGTTAAAGAATTTAATAAATTTGAGAATGGCAAAAATAATCTAATTAATAAAATATCAAATTTAATGGAAATGTTTTTTAAAGATGAAAAAAAGTTTGAAAAAAAAATGAAATTATTAAGAAAAAATGTTCTTTTTAATATTACAGGAGGATATAAAGGAATAATACCTATAATGACAATTCTTGCACAATTATATGAATGCAAAATTATATATAAATTTGAAGAATCAGATGATTTGGTATCAATTCCGAGAATACCAATAAATTTTGATCCTATTCTAACTGAATCTTTATTTATAGATCTTTGGTTTAAAAGGGAGGATAATAATCATAATTTTAAAAACGAACACAAATTGAAAGAATACGGTTTTATTGATAAAGATAATAAGATTACTTCATTGGGAAAGCTTTTTTATAAAATTTCAGAGTTTAAACAAGCTATAGGTGAAAATGTATTTGGATATTATGTAGAGTATAAAGTTTTAGAATACTTATACAATGAAAATAAAAGATTTGAACATAGTTACAAAGAAGGTGGTAGGGAATTTGATTTTGTTTTTAAGGATGAAAACGAGAAATTTTTTGGAATATGGGAAGTAAAGTCGGTTTTTAGAATTATTAACGATTTGGATGGGGTAAAAAATCAAATAAAAGAACAACTTAAGATTCTACCATCAATAGTCAAATATAAGTTAGTACTTTATGGTGTTGATGAAAGGATTAAGGATAAAATTAAAACTAATGTATTAGAAATTAGAAAGGAGATCTTTGAAAAAAAATATCCAAAAATACAATTTGATCCTACTTTTTTACTCATAAAAGATCTAGGTAAAATAAAAAAACAAAATGAAAAAGATAATCCATATAAAGTATTATTTAAAAATTCTTTGAAAAAAGAAGACTTTAAAGAAATTTAAAAATAAATTTTAATTTTTTTGAATAAAAGAAATATATTGAATTTAAATAAAATAAATTAAATTAAGGAGATGAAACTATGTTTAAAATGGCTAAGCCGTTTTTTATAAGGGTAATGACGCCACTTCATGCTGGTAGTGGTCAAGATTTAGGAATAGTAGATTTACCAATACAAAGAGAGAGACACACAGGTTTTCCAAAGATTGAAGGATCAGGTATTAAAGGAAGTATAAGAGAAGTATTTGGGAATTTAAAAAAAGACTTTAAAGTTGGGACTCAAACAATAAATAATAAAAATTTAAAACAAGCAATTTATCTTGCATTTGGCCCTGAAGAAGGGGATTTGCACGCTGGAGCATTGGGTTTTACAGATGCAAGAATATTACTGTTTCCAGTGAAATCAATGAAGGGGATATTTGCATATATTACATGTCCTAAAATACTGGAAAGATTTAAAGAAGAAATGATTATAGCAAAAAATACAAATACAATAAAAAATATATTTGATAAAAATCTACCATCCAAACTAACAATTTCAAATCTTGGAGAATTAGCTATAAGTGGAAATATTGTTCTTGAAGAATATACTTTTAAAGTAAAAGAAGAAAATACGACAAAAGAATTTGCAATATGGTTAAGTAATTTACTTGATATAGATGAAATCAAAAACAAACTTGTTGTTTTACCAGATGATGATTTTAAAGATTTTGTTAATTTATCAACAGAGGTTATTACAAGAACAAAGATTGATCCTAAAACAGGTACTGTTCAAAAAGGGGCGTTATTTACAGAAGAATATCTTCCTTCTGAAACAATTATGTATTCGCTTGTTTTAACAACTCCATTTTTTAATGAAAAAAAAGAAGTTTTTAATCCAATAGACAAAAAAGAAGAGGAACTCGTTATGGAATTTTTTGAAAATGGAATACCGGAAGTAATCCAAATAGGTGGAAACGCAACAATAGGAAAAGGTATCGTTGAAATAAAAAAGTGGAGGGAGTAAAATGACTAATTCAACAACAATAAAAGGGATTGAACAAGGAAGAGCTGAGTTTGCTTATAAATGCGCAGAACAAATAATTAATTTCAATGATATTTCTAAAAATTCAAAGGAATTTTTATTTCTTTTTTTTGAAGAGCAACTTAGAAAAATGTTAAAAGATAACGAAGAAAATAAAAAAATATTAGAAGAATTTTTTAAAAGTCCAGAATTGATGTATGAAACTTCTAAGGAAGATAATTATTTTAAAAAAAATATAGTAAATTTATATGAAAAAGTTCAAAAAGAATATAAATCATATGTAAAAAAAATACCTATGCTTATAAAAACAAATGGTTTTGGTGCTACAGTTGCATTTATGTTTTCCAAAGGAGGAATATATGAATTTATAGGAGAGCAAATTTTGAAATGGTTAAAAGAAGATAAAAAAAGAATTATACCAGATATTAATAACATTGAAAATTTTGAACAACTAACAAAAAAAGTTATGGAATTAAACTCTTCAGAATATAGAGCCTTGACAATTGAAGTTTTAGCATTTTTAAATTGGTTAAGAAGATTTGCTGAAGGTTTAATTGAAGGTGAAGATGATGAATAAAAAAGGGATATTTTTAGTTAAAAAATCTAAAAAAGGTTTTGAATGTAAAGTTGAAATGAGTGGTAAAAGATTCTTAATACCCTTATTTTATGAACTTAAAGATGATTCTTTAAATAAAAAAGAATGCTTAGTTGTTATAAAAAATGGGGAGATAAAGGAAATAATAGTTGATGGTAAAAAATTCTCAAAAAAAAATGAATATTATTACATGGAAAAAAGTCATAGAAAGACCAATAATAGCTTTAAAGATAATAATAAAAATACAAGAACGAACAAATTTATTGATAATATAAAGTTACCTTATGATACTAAAAATGTATTAAAAAATAATATAAATTTAATAGATAATTTTAATCTTAAATTAAATAAACTTGTTAATTTTGAAAATGGTAAATTTTTATATAAAAGTAAAAACAATAATATTCATCAATTTAATAAAAATCTGATCTACAAAGTTTCTGAAAATTATTATAAAAAAATAAAAAGGCAAAATTTAAAGCTATCAAAAGAAATGCAAGTATCAATTCAATGGAAGATGATTGTAGGTCTTAGTAATCCGTCAGTTTATGAAACATCGATGATTTTACATCATATTTATGGTTTTCCGTATCTTCCAGGCCAAGCGATAAAGGGAGTTGTAAGAAATTATATAATAGAAGAAAATTTTGATTTTGATGAAAGCAAAGCATTAAAAGATAAAGATTTTTGTGATATATTTGGAACTGATAATAAAAGTTTTTATAAAGAAAGCAGAAAAGGTAATATAATTTTCTTTGATGGATATCCTATTACTTCTCCTAAAATCAATATAGATGTTATGAATGTTCATTATTCGGATTATTATAATGGAAATTTGGCTCCTACAGATTATCAAAATCCTATTCCAATTTATTTTTTAATTGTAAAAGATACTTCATTTAATATTTTAATTGGTTCAAAAGAAAAGGAAATTGATGAATATAAAATAAAAAATACACCAATAACTGAATGGATTAAAATTGCATTACAAGAAAATGGTATAGGAGCAAAAACTTCAATAGGATATGGACGATTTGAACTGCAGGATTAAACCTGCAGTTTTTTATTTCAAAAAAAATAAATTTTATATTTATTTTTCTTGCAAAAAAGAATAATTTATGTTAAAATAATACAGGAAATACTTTGTTATTTAGTAATTTTGAAAAATTAACACAATTAACATATCTAAGATAAATTTATTAGGTTAATTTTTTAATAAATTCAAGATAGTAAGAAAGGTGGTGAGGTTAGTGTGATAAATAATAATATTAATGAAGAAAAAATACTTTCTTTATCAGGTTTACTTCATGATATTGGAAAATTTATGCAGCGTGCAGAAATTGAAAATGAAGATAATTTTGATAAAAATGGTTTTGAAGAAGATAAAAACTTATTTGCAGTTTTTAAAAATGGATATTATGGATATTTGCATACGGCATATACAGCCTACTTTATCGATAAATACATAAAAGATATAAATTTAAAAAGAAAAATTCTAGAAATATCCGCATCGCATCACAAAGTAGATAATATTATCTCAAAAGCTGATAAATACTCGGCTTCAATGGATAGAATAGTTGATGATGAAAGTTTAGATGCCGAGTCTTTAGAAAAATTAGAAAAAATTTATGGAAATGAAAATACATATAAAAAAATCAGGCAGCAATCAATTTTTGATAAGGTCGATCTTTATAAAAAATATGATAAAGGGAATTTTAATGAAGAATTAAAAGGGAAAAATAAGATCGAATTAGAAAAAATTGATTATGAAAATTTGGAAGAAATATTTCCAAAGTTTATTGAATCTGAAGAATTAATCCCTAAAGAAGGTAATTTATTAACAGATAAATATAATTATCTATGGAATGAATTTTTAAAAGAATATAAAGAAATAACTAAAATTGAAAATTTTGATACTTTTTATAATCAACTTTCCTACTTATTACAAAAGTATACTTCCAATATACCTAGCTCTACAATTAATTATCCTGATATCTCCCTTTATGATCATCTTAGGACTACTGCCGCAATTGCTTCTTGCTTAACTAATAAAAACGATAAATTTATATTACTAGAAGGCGATATTTCGGGTATTCAAAAATTTATATTTAAAATAACCGATTCTGAAGATAAAAGTAAAGTTGCAAAGAGATTAAGAGGAAGAAGTTTCTATATTTGGTTACTTACTGAGGTAATAGCGAAATATATTATAAGTTATTTTGATTTAACAATATCAAATATTCTATATTCTGGTGGCGGTAAATTTCAAATACTCTTACCAAAGAAACTAAATAGAAATGATAAAGAAATAGATATTTCAAAGGAATTGAAAGTTTTGGAATATTCTATAAACAAATGGCTATCAGAAAAATTCGATGGATTAATCTCTATTGTTTTTGGTATTTTAGTTGAAGATTTTAATATATTAGATAAAAGAACAGAACGAAGTTATTCGGATTTGTTATATAGAATGAATAATAAACTTCAAGAAAAAAAGCTCCAAAAATATGCAAATGAAATAATTTCTGAAGAAGATTTTTTTGTTAACCAAAAAGAAAAAAAAGAGCCAATAAAAAAATGTAGGATTTGTGGAATTAAATTAAAAGATAACGAAGAATATATTTGTAAAGAATGTCAAATCCATGAGAAATTAGGAACTCATTTAGCTAAGGATAATAAAATAATAATTTTTTCAAAATCAGATATAAAAATTGATAATAAAGAAATTAAAAATTTGGTAAAAGTTGATTTTGATGAATTTGGAAAAGTATATATAGCCAGAAATGAAGATCTTGAAAAAAATATTATTAAAGTAATGAGTGATGAAAACTTACTAGATATTTTAAAAGTAAATAATACTAAAAATGAAATAATAAAAGGATTTAAATTTATTGGAGATACTGTTCCTAAAGCAAAAGAAAAGATTTCTAAAGAAAATCTTGAAGATTTAGAATTTGAAATTGAAAAAGAATCACCTTTAACCTTTGAAGCTATATCAAAATTATCTATAGGAGATAAAAAACTTGGGGTATTAAAGATGGATGTTGATAATCTTGGAATGATATTTGCTATGGGTTTTGAAAAAAATAAAAATAACTCTGAAAAATCTATTTCAAGGATAGCTTCTTTAAGTAGAAATTTTGATTTATTTTTTGGAGGATATTTAAATAAAATATGTGATAAAGTTTTTGAGAATTGGAAAAAAGAAGTAAAAAAGTTAGAAGATCAGAAATTGATAAATATCGTTTCGAAAATAACCAATATTTTTTACATTACATATTCAGGTGGAGATGATTTGTTTATAGTTGGACCATGGGATTATACAATTGAATTAGCTCTTAAAATAAGGAATGAATTAAAAAGATTTACCGGATATAATCCAAATATTGAAATTTCTGGAGGTATTGCTATAGTAAAAAATAAGTATCCAATATCAAATGCTGCTGAAATTGCAGAAGAATATCTTGAAAAGTCTAAAAATCTTTCAACACAAAAAGGAATGATAAATGTCTTTAATACTTCTTTGAGTTGGGAGGAAAAAGAAATAAATGGAGTAAAATATAAAAAATTTGAGGATGTATTAAATAAAGCTAAAGAATATACAGAATTAGTAAGAAATGATTCTATAAATAGAGGATTAATTTATTATATTTATATGCTGAATAAAGAATATTGTGATGAAAGGAAAAATGTTAATCCATTATATATACCAAAATTATTTTATAAAGTATATAGAACAACTGAAAAATCTTTAGCAGATAAGATAATTGAAGATTTAGTTACAAATGAATATTTTAAAGAATTTAAATTCATAGGTAGTTATATATTAGAAAAAACTAGAGGAGGGATGTAATATGCCGGGAAGAAATAACTCTAATAATTTTGATATTGTATCAGAACTTAAAAAAATTGAAGGTAATGAAAAAAGAAATTTATCAGATTTCTTAAAACCAGAGAAATATGCGACAACAGAAGGTATTGCTTACAAATATGCTAATTTTTTAAAGAATAAGATAAAAACTGTTCAAATTAGAAATGTGTTTGCAACATTGAAAGAATTCGAACAGGCAAATAGAGGGAAAGCAGGAAATGAATTTGATGATTCAAAGAAATATATTTTATTAACTCAGACTGCTTATGCTGTAGGAAGAAAAGTAGTACCAAAAAACTTTTATAAGTTTATGGAATATTGTATAGAAAGAATAAATAGTCCAGAAGATTTGGAAGTTTTTGTTAAGTTTTTTGAAACGATAATAGCATATTTCAAATATTTAGAAATTAAAAATCAGGAGGGATAAAAATGGATAATATGACTTTTGAATTTATAGGAAAACATATAATAAAAGGAAAGATAAAATTATTAACAGGATTACATATAGGTGGAACAAATGAAGGTTTTCAAATTGGCGGAATTGATAATGTGGTTATAAAAAATCCATTGACAGATGAACCTATAATACCAGGGTCAACATTGAAAGGAAAAATGAGAAGTTTATTAGAATGGAAATATGCAAAAATAGAAATAGATGAGATAGAAAGAGATGAAAAAGAGAATATAAAAAAACTAAAAAGCAAAGTACAAAATGATGAAAATAGTGAATTTATTCTAAAATTATTTGGAAAATCTAATGATTTGGAATCGAAAGAATTTTCAGGTCCTGTAAGATTGATATTCAGAGATGCAACTTTAACAGATGAAAGTAAAAAAGAATTAGAAAGATATTTAGGTAAAAATATTTATACTGAAGTAAAAGCGGAAAATTCTATTGATAGATTGACCTCTGTCGCAAATCCAAGATTTATGGAAAGGGTTATTGCTGGTAGTGAATTTGAATTTGAAATAGTTATGGATAATTATACAGAAGAAGATTATAAAAACCTCAAATATTTATTTGAGGGATTATTAATGTTAGAAGATAGTTATCTTGGTGGTGGGGGAAGTAGAGGAAATGGTAAAGTTGAAATAGAAATAGAAAAAATTATAAAAAGAAAAAAAGAATATTATGAGTCTGGGGAAGAAGAAATAGTAGATAAAAATTTTGAAGAAAAAGAATTAAAAAAACCTCTTGATTTTCTTAAAAATTTTAATAATATTAAATATAGATTTATTCTTAATAAAAACAGATAATTTAGGATGTGATATAGTGAAATATTATCTAATAAAGTTAAAACCAAAAGATTTTTTTTCAAAAATACCATCGTCTTATACACTTTTTGGAGCATTTTGTTGGGCTATTAAGGATTTATATAATCTGGATATAAAAGATTATATAAAAAAGTTTTCTAAAAATCCAGATTTTTTTATTTCAGATGTTTTTTTATATGATGAAATAAATGAAGAATATTTATTACCAAAGCCTCTTTCAATGAACATTGATGTAAAAAAACATATGGAAAAATTTGAGGATAAATCAATTAAGAAAATTTTTGAAGAAGAATTTCAAAATTCATATGATAAAGATTTATACGAAAAATCGTTTAAGCTTTTTTTAGTTAATAAATTTAAGAAGTTCAAAAAAATAAAATATATTAATAGTAAAGATTTTTTTGATTTTATAAATGGAGAAAAAACAAAAATTGATATATTTAAAGAATACATAAAAAAAGAAAAAGAGAAAAATTTTGATAGAAATAAACCAAAATTGGTAAATTTTCCAATACAAAGAAACAATATTGATAGACTAACAATGAGTGTTAATGAAGAATCAGGTGGAACTTTTTATGAAAATGTTATTTCTTTAAAGGGTTATGATTTATATTTTATTTTAAAGACTAAAAAGATAGAATGGTTATTACCAATTTTAAAATTTTCTTTTGAAAAAGGTATAGGTAAGAAAAAAAGTATAGGAAGAGGTCAATTTAATTTAGAAATAATAGAAGATAATAATGCAAGGGAATTTTTGAAAAATATCGAAGGCAATGTAAAAAAAGATTCTGAATACAAAATAACATTAAGTAAATATATTCCATTAAAAAATGAATTTGATGTTGGAAATTCCTATTATCAAATAGAAGGGTTTAGAGGAATTACAGAAGATAGAGAATATTTTAGCGGGAAAAATATTTTTAAAGCAAAGGTTAGCTATATAAAAGAAGGTAGTGTTTTAAAAGTAAAAGAACAAAAGGAATTTTATGGTGATATCCCTATTGTGAAATACATTGATGATAAAGAAATTTATCATTATGGATATGGATTTTTTTTAAACTTTAAGAAGGTGAAAAAATGAATTATAATGCAAAATTAGAAATATTATCACCTCTTCACATTGGTGATGGGAATGAAATATTTCCTATAGAATATTTTAAATATAAAGGATTTACTTATTTTATTAATGATGAAATATTGATTAACTCTTTATCTAATATTGAACAAAAAGGATTTTTAGATTGGATAAAAAGTGATTCACTTAAAAATCTAAATAGTTTTTTAGATAATAAAAATATAAGTGACAAAACAATTGAACAATTGATTAAAAAATCTATTAGAATAACAAACGAAAATGTAGATAATAATGTTAAAACTATTATGAAAATTAAAGAAAAACCATATATACCTGGCAGTGAAATAAAAGGAGCTATTAGAACAGCTATAATTTTTTATATTTTAAAAAATAATGAAATGTTATATAATAAACTAAAATCTGAAATATTAGAATTGCAAAGGAAATTTGAGTTTCTTGTAGAGAAAACAAAAAATAAAAAGGGTAATTTAATTTTGAACAAAAAAGATATAGAAATAATAAAAAAAATATCTTTTTATTTATTTAAAAAAATAAAATATGATCATAGAAAAAAAACAAATATAATAAAAGTAACTACAATAAAGAATTTTCTTTCAAAAGAAGTTCAAAAAGTGTCTAAGTTTGTGGAAAAAGAGATATTAATTTTAGATACACAACGAGATGCAAAATATGATATTTTAAAAAATTTAATTATTTCAGATACTTCCCCAGGTAAAAGTGAAATTAAATATGGGAAAATCAATACGTTAAATATGAGTAGAAATGGAAGTGAATGGATAGAATATATAGATAATGGAATTTTTGAATTCAGTATAAATTTGAATAATGAATCTCATGAAAAATTATTGGATATTACTAATGATAATCAAAAAAAAGAAATATTAAGTTTAGATTTCATAAAAACTGCATTATATGAATATAGTAAAAGTATTTTAAATACAGAAAAAGAATATTTTATTAAAAATAAGAGTGAGATTATATCCAAAATACAAAATTATGAAAGACTAAATACTATAGAAAGTCCTTTAATAAGATTAGGAAAATATAAAGGATATTTATCAAATACAATTTCAATAATTATAAAAGAAAAAGATCCAGAATTATATGATAGTTTTTTGGTGCACTGCACAAAAAATACAAGTTATATAAAAAAAGAGGTTAATGAATATTTTCCAAAAACTCGAAGGATACTGAATAATGATATTATGGGATGGTGTAAATTAGAAATTAATTAAGAAGGTGATACTATTTTCTATAGTGTTGTTGTAGAATTAAAAGCTTTGGAAACAGGTGTTATACCTACTTATCCAGGGAAAAAAATTCATGGATTGTTTTTTAATGTATTAGAAAAAGCAAATGCAGAAACATCTAAAAAACTTCATCAAAACTTTAATAATAAAGCTTTTACTGTTTCATCTTTTTTAGGAAAAAAAGTAGACGAACCAGTCTCTATTATGAAAAACAAAAGATATTATATAAGATTGACGTTTTTGGATGAAAAGATTTTTAATTTATTTACAATTACAATGTTTAAAAATAAAATATTTAAAAAGGAAATCTATATAGAAAACATTAAGTTTTCTATATTAAGAGTGATTTTTGATGAAGAGCAAAGTAAATGGGCAGGAGTTTTGTCAATTGATGAATTATTAAGTAAAAAAGATTATTCAAACAAAATTAAACTTAAGTTTTATACCCCAACATTATTTAGAGTGGGAGACAAGCACTTAAGATATCCTGATGCAAAAAAAATATACACTGGATTATTAAATAAGTTTAATAAATATAGTGAATATAAATTTAATGAAAGTATAAAAGAAGAATTTTCAAACATAAAAATTATAAATAAGCGCATAAGAAAAAAGAGAGTTTTTATAAATAATTTCTACTTAGAAGGGTTTGTTGGTGATGTGGAATTTGAAATTTCTCGGGGAAATAATGAATTATTAAAAATAGTTAATATTTTATCAGAATTTTCATTTTATGCAGGAGTTGGATACAAAACCACAATGGGAATGGGTCAGGTAAGGAGGGAGCATAAAGAATGTATAGCAATATAGTATTAACAGGTGGTAAATCAGCAATTGTTGGTAAAAATGTTTGTGCAAATTATATAAAAGAAAATAACATAGAAAATATTAATAATATTGAGATAGAAAAAATAAATGAATGGGTAAATAAAGTAAAAGAAGCATTAAAGAATCATAATAAGGAATATACAAATATTAGTGTTGAATATTCTTTAATAAAAAGATTGAAGGATAATAATGAATTAAGCAATAATCCGAGAATATCTTTAATTCATACAAACACTAAAGAAGGAATTGCTGCAGCTAAAATTAATAAAATAGCTTTTGAAAGAGACTTTAATGCTGAAGTAACACTAAAAGATGTTGATTTTGATATTGATGATAGATTTAATTTAAACAAACAATTAGGGGAATTTATGGATATTCTTGTAACTGAGTTGCAAAAAGGTGCAGTATATGACACATTCTTTTCACCAACTCCGGGTTATAAAGTAATGTCGTATTTGGGATATGTGGCTGGATCATTTTATGGATATAGAATGGGATATTTGTATGAAGAGAAACCAGTATTACAAGAAATTCCACCAATGCCAATAAAATTTAACGTAGAGGAAATCATTGAATTTTTACCACTTATAAAAAAGATTGAGAATACAGAAATTAAATTAAACGATTTAACTTATTCAGAGAAAAACTTCATTGAAGAAAATATATATCTTTTTGATATTATTGATGATTTCATTGTTTTAAATGCATTTGGTGTGTTTTTATTAAAAGGAATATTAAAAATTGAAGTATATATTAGTGATTCTATTAAAGATATGTTAAACAAAAAACCTGATAAAATAAAATTTATAAAAGGTCAAATTCTTGAAATGATAAGAAAAATTCAAAAATTTAAATCAGATAACAATTCATACAAAGGTGAATTAATGCACAATAAATCATGGAAAATTGATAAACCTTATTTATATAAAGCATCAAGAGACCCATTTAGAACTATTTGGGACATTAGAGATAATAAAATATATTTATATTACATTTGGTTTGATCATGATAAATATGAAAGGGAATATACAAATAAAAATGAAAACATATTAAATAATACAAAATTCTCATTATTTGAATTATAGGAGGTAAAAATGAAAAAAATACTAATAGTTTCTTTTTTAGGTAAAGGCAGATATTATGAAACGTTCTATTATTCTATAGAACATTCTGAAAAAATGGTAAAAAAAAGATTAAGTCCTTTGGCGAATGCAATTTTAGAAAAAGAAAATGGAAATGATGTTGAAATAATATTTTTTGTAACAAATGAAGTGAAAAATGAATTTTTATATGATGAAAATAATGAATATGCTAAAAATATATTGAATGAATTAAATGAAATTAAAAATTATGGAATAAAAGTTTCTTATAGAGATATACCAAAAGGAAAAAATTATGAAGAATTAGAAATAATTATGGAAGAAATAGAAAAATTATTGTTAGATTTTAAAGGGAATAAAGTTATATTTGATTTAACGCATGGTTTAAGACATATGGCGATTTTTACATCCAGTACAGTTTTTTATTTTAAAAATTTAATGGAAAAAGCTAATAAACTAGAAATGAAAATAGTTTATGGTGCATATGAAATAGGTGAGGAGATAGAAAAAAATTTAAAAAAAGTTCCTATTTTGGACATTACTCAAACGCTTGAACTTTCAGATTTAACTATTGCTTTAGAAGAATTTGAAAGATATGGAATAACTGAAAGAATGATTATAGTTTTAAAAAATATTCAGAAAATAGTTGCTAAAAATAAGTTGTGCAATTTAAATGAATTGAAATTTTCATCATTATCAAGAGAATTGAAACTTTTTGAAGAATTATTAAAAATACCTTCACCTCCAGAAAAGATTGCTAATAGTATATATAAAATAAATGATATACTAGAAAGTAGTATTAGAGAATTTAAACTATGTTCTAAAAATTCAGAAAATCTTTTTTTTATAAAGCCAATTCAGAAATTCTTAGTAGATTTTCAAAAGATTGTTTTAGAGAAATTACCTTTAGACAAAAAAATAAACAAATATTCTAATATAGCAACTTTGGAAAAAGTTGAATTTATGAAAAATATAATAAAACTATTAATTAACTGGAAAATGTATTCTGAAGCTGTAATTCATTTGAGAGAACTTCTTATTGATATAAAATTAATTGAGAACGGAAAATATTTCTATTATAACAACAAAGATTTCAGGGAAAAATATTGGATGTATTCATACAATATAGTTGATACAAAAGATAAAGAATTACCGAAAAAAATTGAAGAATTATTGAAAAATGTTAAAGGTTGGAGGAATAGTGTAGCCCATGGAGGAAGAGCAAATACTTCCATAAATCAAAAAACTCTTGAAGAAAATTTAGAAAATGCTTTATCAATGATAGATGAAATACTTTTAAGTATGAAAGATTTAAAAGTAAATTCTAAAAAAATATATTTATTAAACTCTACAATAATGCCAATACCAAAAGATAATCAAGAAGGGAAATTTTATATATTGAAATTAACAAAAAATGAATTTAAAGTAATATTGGAAAATGCAATAAAAGATGATGTTTTAGATTCTGCAATTGGGCATGAGTCTGTAATAGAATTCATAAAAGATAAATTTGAATTGACTGTACCTTTGAAAAGAAAAGAAATATATTTTGAAAAAGGTGAAAGTGCATTAGTTATAAAATTAGAAAAAAGGCCTGAAGAAGGTAAAATATATACTAAAGAAGAAATGGATTTTATGGAAGAAAATAATTTGATTGGTTATTATTATATATATAGAGAAGGATGAGCATATAAAAATATGTATTTAATTTTAGAAGTTATATGAAATTTTTATATAGAGATGAAGAAGTTAGAAGATCTTTTATAAAGAAAGTTAAATGACTTAAATAAAAAAGGAGTGGGGGAATGGGTGCTACAACTGTACAAATAGATATTTTAAAGGATTACAAAATAAAATATAAAATTTATTAATAAGTAGTGCGAACATTCAAATAATCCCTATATATTCTGAACGCACAGAATGTATAGGGATTTATTGCAATTAAAATATAAACTATAAAATTATAAAAAAGATATGAAATAAAGAGGTGAGTAGAGAGTGGGACGAAAAAGAAATAAAACATCTATTATGAGAATTAATTGGTGATACTATGAATTATAAAAAATTAGCGTTAGAAGCAGAAGAAAATTTTGAATTTGAAAAAGCTTTGGAATATTTTGAAAAAGCAGAAGATGAACTATCTGTAAAAGATAACTCTTTAGTAAAATATGGAGAATTACTTTTTGAATTTCAAAATTATAAAAAAGCAAAAGAAATATTTGAGAAAATAGTTAATACAAAACCAGAAAAAGAATATTTATTAAAATTAGCACAAATATACGAAGAAATAAATGAAATACAAAAAGCATTTGAGTTGTATAAAAAATTAGAAATAAAAGAAAAAATACAAGAACTTCAAGATAAAACGAATTTGTTTTCACCATCTTCAAATTTAATAAGAAAATTTATAGAATTATTTTCGGGAAGAGAAGATGTATTTTCAATTCAATTTGAAAATGGATACAGGCCAATAAGGCGACCATTAAATTATAAAGATGTAAAAGAACATTTAAAAGGTGAAAAAACAATTGGAATATATCAATTAAAGAAAGATAATTCAATAAAATTTGCAGCATACGATATAGATATTAAAAAATCTTATCTACATGGTGATAACAGATACATTTATGAAGAAAATAGTAAAAAAGTAGCAAAAAAACTTATTACCGAACTTGAACAGGAAAATATATACAGTTATATAGAATATACAGGAAATAGAGGATATCATATTTGGATATTCTTTGATATACCAGTACTTAGTTATAAAGTAAAAATAATAATGGAAAAAATATTAGAGAGAATAGATTTAGAGGAAGGGATAGATGTGGAAATATTTCCAAAGCAAACAGAATTAAATGGAGGACTGGGAAATTTAATAAAAATTCCTCTTGGAATTCATAGAAAAACAGGGAAAAAATGCTTATTTGTAGATGAGAATTTTGAAATTATATCAAATCAAACAAAATTTTTGTTTTCAATAAAAGAGAATACTAAAGAGCAAATTGAAAGATTATTCAAAGATTTTACCGACGAAAATTATGAAGTGTATGAAGAAACACTTACATATAAACGTTCAAATAATAAAATAAAAAAATCAAATAAAATAAAAAAAGAAATTAGAAAACAAATAATAAAACAAATATCAGGCGAATTTGATACAATCATTAATGGTTGTAGTATTTTAAAACAAATAATAAACAAAATAGAAAAAGAAGCATATATATCAGAAGAGGAAGAGAATATACTAATTAAATCAACTATAAATTTAAAAAACGGAAAAAGGGAAATTTTAAATATTCTTAAAAAAACTATAAATTTTAATCTAAAAAGATTTGAAATGATTGAAAAACAAAGCAAAGGAGTTCCAATAACCTGTGAAGAAATAAGAAAAATAATATTAAACAAAAATTTATCGCTAAATTTAAAAAATTGCACGTGCAAATTCCCAGGCAATTACAACACACCTTATGCAATAATAACAAATGTAGAAGAAATCTTTATTGATAAAATAGATATAAACGATATTGCAAAAAAGATAGTGGAAAAAAATTCTGAAAAATTTGAAATAGAAAAAGAAATAAAAAATCTTAAAAATATGATAGCAAAAAAAATGGGTGAAAAAAAAGAGTTGCGAGTTGAAATAGGAACAATAAAACGAAATGGTGATGATATTGAAATTATATTATAGGTGATAAAATGGTAATTTATATAACGGAACAGGGCGCGGTACTTTCGAAAAAACAGGGGCGATTAATAATATCAAAAAACAAAAATATTATATCAGAAATACCATTAAATAAAATAGAAAAAGTAAATTTAATGGGAAATATTTCTTTGACAACACCTATAATAAACTATTTTTTAGATAAAAAAATAGAAGTAATTTTTATGACACAAACTGGAAAATATCGAGGAAAATTATATACAGATGAATATAGAAATGTATTGTTAAGATTAGAACAATACAAACGTTCTCAAGATGAAGAATTTAAATTAAAAATATCAAAATCTATTGTAATTGGCAAATTAAAAAATTCATATGATTTTTTATTAAGCAGAAGCAAATACCTTCCAAAAGGTGGATTGAGTAAAGAATTAGCTGCAATAAGGAAAACAATTGAGAAAGTAGAAAAAGGAAAAAACATTGATGAAGTGAGAGGTTTTGAAGGAATTGGAACAAAATATTATTTTCAAGGATATAAAAAGTTAATAAAAAATAAAGATTTTAAATTTGAAAAAAGGACACTTCATCCTCCTCGAGACCCGATTAGCGCAATGTTATCATTTGGTTATTATTTTCTATATAACGAAGTAATGGCAGCGATAAATATAGTGGGATTGGACCCATATTTTGGAAATCTTCATACAATAGATATTTCAAAAAAATCATTATTATTTGATTTAGTTGAAGAATTTAGAAATATAATAATAGATAATTTCGTTTTAAATTTAGTAAATAGAAATGAAATAACGATAAAAGATTTTAAGAAAAAGGAAAAAGAAATAATCCATTTTACAGATAATGGATTAAAAAAATTTATCTCAAAATATGAAACTGTGCTTTCACAAAAAATGAAATATCATTTAGACGATGAAGTAAATTATATAAGAACAATATTTCAAAAGCAAGCAAGGCATTATGCAAGAGTAGTTCTTGGAGATGAAAAAGAATATATACCTTTTTACAGGGTGGGGATATAATGTTTTATGTTGTTAGTTATGATATTACAAATGATAAAAGGAGAAGAAAAGTAGTAAAATATCTTGAAAGTTATGGAATAAGAGTTCAATATAGTGTTTTTGAAACAGAATTAAATCAAGACCAATTAAAATCGTTAATAAAAGGATTAAAAAAGCAGATAAACAAAAAGGAAGATACTATAAGAATATACCCTATTTCAAAAGAAAGCAGAAAATATATAGTTACTATTGGCATTGATAAAGGCAAATTTTACGATAAAGACTTTTTGATAATATAAAAAATGGGGGGATAAAAATGTATCTAAATCTTTATGAAATTAAAACACCATACAGAGTAAAAAGACTATATTATTTTAACAAAGATAATGATCCAAAAGAATTTGCCAGGAATTTGAGCAGAGTAAACAATATTAGATTTAATGATTCAAACGATTTAGTATGGCTGGAAATACCAGATATAGATTTTAAAATTACTCCACAACAAGCAGAAAAATATAGGATAGAAAAAAACGAAATAATAGAAGAAAAAAAAGATCCAAATCTTTTTATAAAGACAATATACAAATACTTAAAAAAGAAATTTATAGACAACAATTTTTATTATAAAAGAGGAAATAATTATATTTCAATAAATGACAAATTTCCGTTAGATAGTAATACTAATGTAAATGCACATTTGACTTATAAAATTAAACTCCATAAAATTGATGAAAAATATTATATATCAATACTTCCAAAATTCACATTTCTTTCTGATAAAGCAGCGTTAGAGTCTCCAATTAAAAGTGCCTACCTATTTAATATAAAATCCGGAAAAAGTTTCCCTTACATATCAGGATTAAATGGAATATTAAAAATAGATCTTGGGGACAATGGCGTAAGAGAAGTGTCCTTCCCGGGAAATTACTATTTTAATTTTACATCAAAAGAAGCAGAAAAATTTGGTTTTTCGAAAGAAATACATAATATATATAAAGAAAAATTACTTTCAGGATATAAAAAAATTAAGCAGAAATTATATTTTTTAGAAGACATCATAAATATCAATAATTACAACTTAACCATGGACAAAAAAACATATGTAAATATCGAATATGAGTTTAAAAAAGGTAAATCACGAAATATAAAAGATGTTTTTAAATACTCATTTTATAAAAACGATCAGAAAATCAAAATAGCATTCTTTTTTAGTTCTAAAAAACAAATATATGAAATCCAACATTCTTTAAAAATATTATTTCAGAATAAAAATTCAATCTTTTATCAAACAATATATGAAATGGGTTTTTCAAAAGTAATATTTTTAAGAGAACCAAAAACAAAAAGTTCTGCTTTTATGTATGATCCTGAAACATTTGAAATAAGCAACAAGGATTTTTTTGAAAATTTAGAAGGAAATATAATGGCTATAGTAATACTTGATAAATTTTTAGGAAATATAGATCCTCTTATACAAAAGTTTCCTGAAAATTTAATTTTACAACCAATTTTAAAAGAAAAATTAGAAAAAATACAGCCTTATATAATAAAAAGCTATGTATATAAAATGGGAAACTTTATACAGGAATGTCAGCCATATGTTATAAGAAACTTAAAAGATAAAAATAAAACACTTTATATTGGTATAGATTTAAGTCATGATAATTATTTAAAAAAAAGCAATTTAGCAATATCAGCAGTTAATAATTTTGGGGATATTATATATTTAAATAAATATAAAAATTTAGAATTAAATGAAAAAATGAATCTTGATATAGTTGAAAAAGAATATATCCAAATATTGAATGAATACTATGAAAGAAATAAAAATTATCCTGAAAATATTATTGTATTGAGAGATGGGAGATATTTGGAAGATATAGATATAATAAAAAATATTTTGAATATAGAAAACATAAAATATTCATTGATAGAAGTTAATAAAAGTGTAAATATCAATTCATATGAAGATTTAAAAGAGTGGATAATAAAACTTTCTGATAATAATTTTATTTATTACCCTAAAACATATTTCAATCAAAAAGGCGTGGAAATAAAAATAATAGAAAACAATACAGATTATGATAATGAAAAAATATTAGAACAAGTATATTCATTAACAAGGGTAGTCCACCCGACGCCATATGTTAATTATAGATTGCCCTATCCACTTCAGGTAGTAAATAAAGTAGCCTTAACAGAATTAGAATGGAAATTGTATATTCCGTATATGAAGTAACTAAAATTTAACAAAAACACACTTGATATATGTTATCATAGCGGAAAGAAGAAAAAAAGATTATTTCAAAAATTCTGGAGGGGAATAAAATGAAAAGTTACAAAGATCTAAAAAAAGAATTGTTAAAAAAAGAAGGAATAAAAGAAATATATTATAAGAAAGAAAAACTCTTTCATTTCTTAAACTCGATAATACAATTAAGAAAAGAAAAAGGATATTCATTAAGAGACCTTGCAGAAAAAACAGGAATTAAATACTCAAATCTTTCAAGAATAGAAAATAGAAAACAAAATATAAGTTTTGAAACTATGTGGAATTTAACAAGTGCATTAGGTGGTGAATTGTTTATAACAGCTAAAGGTAAAAATGTTATAGAGTTATCTGATGAAAGTGTTGAAAAATTAAAAAAATTATTGATTTAATTTGTTCAAATCAAGAACAAATTGAGAAAGTAAAAAATAATTTTGAAGTAACGTTTGATGAAGCAATAAAATTACTTTTAAATTCTGGAGTTAATACAGATATACTATAAAATTAAGAGAGAAAAATAAGATAATATATAAGCAAGAAACAGAATATATTATTGCACTTAATATAAAAAATATAGATAAAGTATCTGAAATTATAAAAAATAAAAAAATTTATACATTTTTTATAGAAAAACAATTAAATAAAATTGTTTGGCCATTTTTAAGAGTTGATTTTCATAATAACTTAGGACGAGTTGGAATTAGACCGGTGACTTTACCATTATTAAAATAAAGTAATTATATTATTTATGGTTCTAAATTATAAAAATATCTGAAGATAACTATTTGAAAGTTTTTTAATGAACAAGAAGCCTTATTAATAAAAAAGTAAGATTTAAGAAAAAATAATTTAATAATATTATAACTTTTAAAAATAGCTTAAATAAAGATTTTGATATCAAAAATCGCACGGAAAACATTAATGAAACATTACAACGTCTAAAACAGGCTTGACAAAAGAAAAAGAGAAGAGTATAATTATATTGAAAAAGATTCCGGACCTATGTTAAAAAATGCAAAATCTCGCAAAACCGCATGAATAAAGGAAAGTTAAAAAACAGGTCCGGAGGTTGATTATAAGCGGTTTTTAGAAAATTTTTTACAAAAAGCAAAGAAAAAATTGAAAATAAAAAATAGGTCCGGAAAAACGGCCTCTAAAAGCAGCTAATAATAACTATTCTAGAGACCAAGTCTCGGAAAGAAACTACTCTCTGAAAGAGATAGAAACTAATTCAATTTTAAATTTAGAGTATTTAAGTTCTTCTACTCGGAAAGAAACTACTCTCTGAAAGAGATAGAAACCATAGTTGTCAAATTCTTTTTTTATTGTTTCTAAATTTTTCTCGGAAAGAAACTACTCTCTGAAAGAGATAGAAACGCCGCCATTTTCGGTTAAGGAAAACCTTACTTTATCACTCGGAAAGAAACTACTCTCTGAAAGAGATAGAAACCATTTATAATGTTCCTCGGCTTCAACTAAAATTCTGCCTCTCGGAAAGAAACTACTCTCTGAAAGAGATAGAAACAAAAGAGACTAATTTACCTTTTAAAAAACCTGATTCATGTACTCGGAAAGAAACTACTCTCTGAAAGAGATAGAAACTAATTGTGATTTGATAGTTATTAAATCAATTATGCTTTCTCTCTCGGAAAGAAACTACTCTCTGAAAGAGATAGAAACGTTTTGGATTTTCAAAAGGATTATATTCACTCATTTTATGTCTCGGAAAGAAACTACTCTCTGAAAGAGATAGAAACTCTTGAAGCCCCCATTCGAGGGCTTCTTCAAAGAAATCCATCTCGGAAAGAAACTACTCTCTGAAAGAGATAGAAACTCATCATCAATTAACAATTCTAATTCAACGTTTACATCAACCTCGGAAAGAAACTACTCTCTGAAAGAGATAGAAACTGTTTTACATTATACATAAATATTCCTCCTTTAATCTCGGAAAGAAACTACTCTCTGAAAGAGATAGAAACGCAATAGCAAAAGGCTTCAATAATTCGATAAAATCATCTTTCTCGGAAAGAAACTACTCTCTGAAAGAGATAGAAACTCTACTTTTACATATCCAGGTTTTTTCCCATTCAATTTTAACTCGGAAAGAAACTACTCTCTGAAAGAGATAGAAACTATAATCCAGACTATTAAATCATCCGCTACTAAATCACTCTCTCGGAAAGAAACTACTCTCTGAAAGAGATAGAAACTTGCCTTGCAATAATTCAATATCTTTCCAAATTATCGGTATCTCGGAAAGAAACTACTCTCTGAAAGAGATAGAAACTATAATAATCTTTTCCATGTCTTGATTCAAAATCCTCTTCTCGGAAAGAAACTACTCTCTGAAAGAGATAGAAACTTATTTCGATTATTTCTTCTTTGGTATAATCTTTTTTAAAACTCGGAAAGAAACTACTCTCTGAAAGAGATAGAAACCCATAATTATTTTGTGGAAGATTATTTTTTCTTATAAAATCCTCGGAAAGAAACTACTCTCTGAAAGAGATAGAAACATAACCAATTGATATTGAGGCTGAGAACCACCGTATATTACTCGGAAAGAAACTACTCTCTGAAAGAGATAGAAACTATATTTTTATTATATATTTCCATAATCTCGGAAACCAAACCTCGGAAAGAAACTACTCTCTGAAAGAGATAGAAACTTGAAATATCTTTCGAATTCTTCATACTTGCTTCTTTTATCTCGGAAATGTATTTGTCAAGTGAACAGTGGACATGATTACAATTGAAAAATGGTCCAAAAAAATAAAATGTTTAATACATCAATGTTTTGAATAGTATTAAATTTTGGTTAAGAATTATACCTCCTTTCAATTGTTTGATTTTTACTTGTTTTTATTTGATTTTATTTGATTTAACTTAATTTTATTTGTTTTGAATTTATTTGATTTAGTTTGTTCTAACATGATATTATTATTATTGTTATTATTGTTATTATTGCAATTTTTAGTTTTTTATAGTTTAACATGTTTTTATTTTAACCGCTTTTGATTTTTGGTTTTATTTGTAGGTTATTATTATAATTGTTATTGCATTATAATTTCTTTCTAACAATTGATGTAAGTCAATTGATAAATATTTAATTTAAAGAATTAATGAATTCCTCTGTTTCTTTAAACCTATAACTATTACCATTCATATTAATCATATAAGCCTTATGAGTTAGCCTATCAATCATTGCTGCAGAGAGTACTGGATCATTAAATATTTCTTCCCATCTTTCAAAAGATAGATTTGTTGTTATTATTGTTGTTGATTTTCTTGATGCTCTTAATGACAATAATGAAAATAACAATTCTGCTCCTTCTTTGTCAAAAGATATATATCCCAATTCATCACATATTACAAGGTCATACTTTCCAAATTTATTCTGAAACGTTCTCAGCGTTTTTGAGGACCTCGATTCTTTTAATTGTATGATTAACTGTGGAACTGTTGTAAATAATACTTTATATCCCTCGATAGAGGCCTTCATTCCAATACCAATAGCTAGATGTGTTTTACCTGTACCTGGATTTCCATACAAAATTACATTTTGCTTTGTTTTTATGAATTCTAATGATGATATTAATTTTAATTTTTTTCTCGCATCTTGGGGTAAATATTCTATTTCTAAATCTTCTAAATATTTTTTTTGTGGAAAATTTGCTAATCTTATTCTGCTTTTTAATCGTGAATCTAGTAGTCTTTCATATTCTTTTTTTAATATTTCATGTAAAAAAGTTGTATAACTTATCTCTGTATTTTCTGCTTCTTTTATATATTCTTTAAAATGAACTTTCAGTCTGGATAGTTTTAATTCTTTTGAATATAATTCTATTTCTTCATATATTTTATTTATTTTATTTTTCATGAATTGATCATCTCTTTTAATTTAATGAGTTGTCTTCTTGAATAATCTTCAATTGCTCCATGATATTCTATTTTCTTATTTATTCTTTTATTTTCATATAATATTTTTACTTTTGCAAAACTTATATCTTTTGGACTTAATTGTTCTAATTTTTTTAATATTTCTTCTATTTCTCCAACATTTATTTTATTTTCATATATATATTCCAATAACATTATGAATTCTTTAGGTTTTGTGATAAAATAGTGTTGGTAAATAGTTTTTATTTTTTGTGGTGCCTGATGCAGTGCTAAGCTATTATGCAATGCACCAGGCTTTCTTTTCAATAATCCCAAATAGTGTTCTATTTTTATTTTCCATATATTATTTCCATATACCCTTTCATGTTCTTCTATAGCTCTTCCATCATATATTACTATCTTTTCAGGATATAATTTAACCTTTATCCATTTTCCCACATATGCTGTTGGTACTGAATAATGACAATTATTTATTGTTATTGTTGAATATTTATCAACATATGCATCTTTTATTATTGAATACGCATATCTTGGTGGTTTGTATATGAGTTTTGGTTTCTCATCATTCTCAAATATTTCTTTTGGGCTTACCCTATCTTTATTTTTCATATTTTCATTTAAATATTTTATTCTCATTTCTAAAAATTGCTTTGCTTCATCTAAAGTTTCAAATTCATCTTTAATTGAAAATACTCTTTTTTTTATTACATCTACGCTTTTTTCAACATGTCCTTTTTCATTTGGTTTTCTTACATTACAAAATCGAATATGAAACTTATAATGCATTGATAGTTTTGATAGATCATCTGTTATTTCTCGGTCATTCTTACCCACAAACTTTTTAATTGCAACTTTCATATTATCATATACAATTGTATGATTTACTCCTTTTATATATTCAAAAAATTTTATGTGTGCATCTATGAAACTTTCCATATTCTGTTTTTCATATAATATTGCATATCTGTAATTACTATATGCAAATGTAAATACCGCAACTTGAATTTTTTTGTTCGTTCCTTTAATTGCTATTTTTATTTCTCCCCAATCAAATTCAACAATTTCTCCAGGTTTATATTTTTGTTTAATATATCCTTCATTTTTTCTTCTTAATAATTCTTTCCTAACAACGTTATACACTGTTCCTATGCTAACGTCATATCCTTCTTCGTGTATTATTTCATACATTTGAGTTACTGGCATTATTTGTTTCCTTTTACCGTTTCGAATTTTTATTTCATTTGTTTCTATGAATCCTTTTATCCTATCAACTAACTCATTTGTTACTTTTCTTGGTTTTCTGTTTGAACTGTTATACTTTGGTTTTCCAACTATTTTTTCTACCAATTCTTCTTGTGTTCGTTTCGATCCCACTTTTTCATATTCTTCCATCGCTTCTTCATACATTTTGACGTATTTAGCCACTGTTTTTCGATTTACTCCCAATATCCTACTTATTTCTCTTTGTGACTTCCCTTCTCTAAAATACATTAATATTATTTCTTTTTTCTGGTCCATTCGTATCATCCTTTCTTCAACTCCTCTCTTTTCTTCTTGAGAAGAGTTTACCATATTTTTTTCACTATGGACCATTTTTCAATTCCAGACTGGTGTACTATTATTATATAATATACACGGAAAGGAACCACTCTCTGAAAGAGATAGAAACTTAACTTTTTCTTTGAGTTCATCTTCAATATCTTCATAAATCTCGGAAGGGAACTACTCTCTGAAAGAGATAGAAGTAATTTTATTTTTTGTATTATAAAAGAAAACGAGCGTTTTACCGCCCACTTCTTAATTCCTTCCTTTTTCTTCTTCTATATAATTCTAAGGCGTTTAGAAAAATTTCGTTTTCGACTTTAATAAACTCTATATCAAATTCTGACGTTATTAATGAAATCGACGAATTTATTTATGTATTTTTTGTTTGCTTTCCATTCGTTATCTATCCACTTGCCAAATACAAATACAATAGCTTTTACTTTAGCTAAGCTATGATTGTTCAACTTGATTTTTCCTGACATTTTTGATAGAATATACTCGCTGTGTTTTGCTTTTTCAATAAATATGCAACTGTATATTGAAAAGCCAACTTTTTATTTACCCTGATTTTTGTGTATAGGTTGAAAATAATTAAACCTTTGGAAATTACCACACTTGCTTTTTCTATATTCTTTATTTCTGTGAAAAGAGTGGTTATTTCTTTTTTTAATATATTCAAGTCCACTCTTTCTTCGTTACATTCTCTGAAAACTAATTTATTATCTAAGGTATGGGAGATAATCACCATCAAATTTCTTTGCTCTTGTGATATTGATTTTATCTCCATCATAGTCAGCGCTTAATCTTGATGCTAATGATTCTTTGATTCCAATTCCGAATATCCATTTGGATGAAACTAACCATGTTACTTTTGTATCGGTAGTCCATTTGATGTGAATCTCATTTATTGAAATTAGAGCGTTATTAGTTTCTTGTATAACTTTGTATTTAATACTGCCAATAACAATGTCTTTTTCAGTTTAGTATTTGTTTTTCAAACTTAACTATTTTATCAAAATTGATGATTGCTGAAGTATGTTTGTTATATGCTAATGATAAGAATTAAAAAATGAGTAAAAAGCTCTAAATAGTCAAATAGAATTATAGTTGTAAGAAAATTAGTTGTTCCTTGATAGTAGTGGAAAAAATTTAGATTAATTATAGCGTTATATATGGATTTTTAATCTATCTATTAGGTATGAGGATTAAAAATATATAATTTTATCTTATTTAATAAATTTATAAAATTAATAAAAAAATAACAATTTAATAAAAAAGTATAATGATGAAGTAAAAAAATATTTTATAAAAAATACTTTTTATGTTATAATAATTAGGAAAATTTATTAATTGGGGGATATTATGCTTAGATATAAAGAAATTTTAATGAATTTTGAAAATCATTTATATGATTTTTTATTTTACGAAAAAGAAAATAAATTATCTTTCGATTTTCTTCCAAATTTTCTTTTTAAAAATATCTTATATATTAATAAAAGTGTTCTTACTTTCTCACCTGTTTTTCAAAAAAAAATTTATGATTATATTTTTAGCGATAATTATATTTTTGTAAATATGTATGAAAATGTTGTAGGAAAATCTAACATAGGTTATGATTTTCTTTTTGGAATTTATTTGGATTTTCTAGGTGTAAAAATAGATTGTTTAGAAATTACGGATTTTGAATATGCATTTTTAATAAAAAAACTTTTAAACAATCTAGGATTTTGGGGTAAGTATTTAAAAGAAAATAAATATTTTTCTTTTATTTATTTTCTCATTAGCAATGAAAATCCATTAATTGAGTTTGATAATTTAGAAGAAGAAAAAAAAGCTGTTATTTTAAATAGTTTAAAGAATTTTTATAATAAATCGTTTATTGTGAATCCAACAATGTTTATATATAGTCAATTAAAAGAGAAAGATAAAGATGAAGATTATATTTATAAATTCCTTAGTAAAACATTAATTAATGTTAATTTAAGCAATTTAGACTATTATATATTATTTACTTTAATAACTATTATAAAAAATAAACATTTGAATAATTTAATAAATAAATACACAGAAGAAATAAAAGAAAATGAAGAATTAAACATTGATTATAATAGCTATTTAAAAGATATTTTTGAAATTGAGGAAAAATATAATTTTGATAAAATTTTAAAAAGCCGTTGGGATTTGTTATTTAAAAATCCACCTTTGCCACAAATAAAGAATAAGTATTTTAAAGAATTAATATCTTATAATCAGAAAGGAGTTAATTATGAATAAACTATTGAATTCTAAATTTATTCAATTTGTTGAAAAAATAAATGAAATGAAAAAAATTGTTATTTCTAAAGATGAAGTTATAGATACAATTGCAGCGGGATTTATTACTAATACGAATGTGTTACTTGTTGGAGAACCAGGAACAGCGAAAAGTTTTATAATAGGTGAATTTTGTAGAAGAATGGGTTTTGATAGTGAAAATGGCTATTTTCACTACTTACTAACGAAATTTACAGAACCATCTGAAATTTTAGGGGCTTTAGACATAAATGAATTGAAGAATGGAAGATATATTATTAATACTAAAAACAAACTCCCTGAAGCAAAAGTTGTTTTTTTGGATGAAGTGTTTAATGCCAATTCCGCGATTTTAAATTCGTTGTTAACTATTATTAATGAAAAAAAACTTTTAGTAGGAGATATGTATAAAAAATTGAATGACTTAATTGTAATATATGGAGCAACTAATCATACCCCTACAGATCCTTTTTTAAAAGCTTTTTATGATAGATTTCCAATAAGAGTATTAGTTGAGAATATTGAGAGGTCTCAATTTATGAATTTATTAGATAAAGAATTTATAATTGAAAAAGAATATTTTATTGAAAAAAAATCTGATAGTATAAAAAGTAATTCTAATAAAAAAGATTTAAACTTTGACAGCATAGAATTTTCTAAAGAAATAAACAAATATATTATTAATTATTATCCTAAATTAAGAAGATATAATAAAAATATGAAAATAATAAAAACTTTTTTGGATTATATACATATTTTAAGAAGTGATAAAGAAATATTTATTTCTGATAGAAATATCAAGTATTATATAAAAATGATGATCGCATATTCTATGATAAGGAGAGAATCATTGAAAATAGAACTAGATTTTGAAGATGCGAGTTTTATTTTAACAAAAATATTTGATCATGAGGAGCAAAAATATGAAATTGAAAGAGAATTTATTTATTGATTTAATAAAAAAAAATAAACTAATGAAAAAATATTTGATTAATATTTTTTCATTAATAACAATCAAAGCAGCAGAAAATGGGGCTGTTTATCTTGCTTATAATTTATATATATATATGATTTATGGAAATTATGATTTGAATATAAATAAATCAAATATTTTGATAAGACTATTTAATGATATTAACAGTATTAAACTTAATGAAAAAGTTGTTCCTAAAAAAACTTTTGTTGTTATTTCAAAGATTATCAATTATTTTTTTGGAGATTTAGGCGGAGATTTATTGATTGTAAATGAAAACAATATATCTAAAATAGTTAATATTTATGGAAATTACAAAAGTGATTATAAGGAAAAGATAGAAGAAACAATAATGAAAAAAAACAATTATTTAGACTATTTTATATTATTATTTGAAAAAGAAAACATTGGGTTAACAGAAAATATATTGATTAATTCTAATATGGAATTTTATGATATAAATCCGGATTTTAAATATTTAGAAATAAAAAAGGATATTAGTGAGACTTATTTAGATTCTGATAATAGAATGAATCAAAATGTAGAAGGGATTAGAAAAATTTCTAGTTTTGATGATTTAAAAAAATTATTACCATCATATTATGCTTTTTTCGAAAGAGGGAATGAAGAAATTTTTAATTATCTTTTGGCAAGGAATGAATTTTTGACTTTCAATTATTCAGGTCAATTGGAGGAAAACAAAAATATTAAAATTAATTTATATTTTGATGTTACCGAAGATAATTTTATTTCAATAGGTGAAAAAAAATTTTTTTCTATTACATTGTTTAAGGAAATATTTTTATTTATTGTTTATAATCTAATCAACGAATTTTTCTATAATAAATTGTTAATAAATAACAATGTGAAATTTGTTTTAAATATTCATTCTGGAAAGTTTGAAATAACTGAGTTTAATTATATGAAATCTTATGAAGATTTTAAAAATAATTTTTTGATTGAATATGTACCTGATTTTTTTGTTTTAGAAATAGATAAAGATATGATGTATTTTGATAACTCTAAATATAATATAAATATAAACATATTATTTACGGATTTAGAAAAGAAGAATATATATTATGAACAATTGATGATTAAAAAAGGATTTAATAATTATAATATGATGATTGCAGTAGAAAATAAAAAAAATATAGAAGTTAATATAGACAATTTTTTAAATCTTGAAATATATAGATTATTTAATTTCAAAAAAAAGTTATTTAATACAGGAGATTTAGTGAATTTAAAAGAGTTAATTTTAAGGGTGTTGAATTTTGTAACTTTAAATATTATAGAAAACAGGTGATAAAAATGAATGAAATAATTAATATAGAAGAGTTTTTAAATATGTATAAATATAATCAAGACAGTGATATATATGTATGTTTTACAAATGAAAAAAAAGGTATTATTGGATTTAATCTTTTTAAAAATTCTTTAGATGATAATTTTGAATATTTTTATTTATCTCAAAAAAAAGAAAACAACTGTTTAGAATTTAAGATAAATGAATTAATGAATAAATTAAAGCCTAAATTAATAAAGTCAAAATATGCAAAATACAAAAATAATTTAATTTTAAAAGTTATTATTTCAAACGAAAATTATGAAATAATAGAAAAAATTTTAAATAAAATTGTTATTTTAACAAATGAAAAAATAAAATTATCAAAATATGAAGATAAATATTATATATTAATAAATGAGTTGAATAATAATTTATCTTTGATACTCTTTTTAAATACTTTAAGGAATGAATATAGAGAATTTTATTACGTTATTTATAAGCAATATGATTTTGGTAAAAAGAATGCATGTAAGGTTTTTGTCGAAGAAGGTTATAAAGTTTATAATTATGATTTTTTAATGAATGATAAAATTATTTTGATAGAAAGTAATAATATGATTGTTGATAATTTTAAATTTGAAGACATATATAATTTTTTAGATTTTAATTTTTCAAAGAAAATTGAATTTGAAGAATTGAGCAATAATTTTATTAATGTAGAATTAGATATTCATCTTGTAAAAAGTAAAAGAATAAATTCAAATTATATAGAGTTAAAAAATAGAAAACGACAATTAGAAAAAGAATTAAGAATGATTAATAGAATTTTAAATAAAATCGAAAGAAATTTGGATTATACAAGCATGGGTGGATTTTTTATTGAAGAAGAGAAGTTTAGTGATATTTACTATTTATTTTTATTATATAATACTGAAGATATAAAAAAAATGAAAATTTATTTATTTAAAACAAAAGATGAATTTGAAGAGTATAAATATTATTATTTCTTTTATGGTCCTGAATATCTTATACCAAATTCAGTATTATATAGATTTTTTGAAGATGAAAATTATTCAACAGAAAAATTAAGAATATTAGTACCCCATAATTACCAATTAATTCCTGAGTTAAATCTTTCCGAAAATGAAGAACTTTTTGAGAAGTTTATAAGAAAAATATCAAATAAAAATTATATTTTAGATATGATAAGTGAAGATAATTATTTTTTAATTTTAGATAATAGGTATAAGTTTTTTCAAACTTTTGGATATTTTGTAAAAGAGGATTTGGGTATAGATGTAGAAGAATTTATTAAAAAATATGCAGAATTTGGAAATCCTAAAAATTTTGAAGCATATATAAAAGATATTATTAATGCTAAAGAACCTGTAAAATATGAAATGGAATTAGATAAAAATCTTGAAAGATTATTTAATGATATAGTTAATAATGTTGATTTTGAAATAAATAGCGCTATTGAAAAATGGGAACAGAGTAGAAACAAAATAAAAAATATGATGTTTGAAGCACAGAAAAAAATAGATTTGTTTATTAAAGATATATATTTAGTAGAAAAGAATATAAGAAACTATTTTGAAGATAGTAGTATGTTAGATTTAGTTAATTCGTTAGTTTTTAATATAGAAGATTTCAATAAACTTATTAATGAAAAAATTAATGAAGAAAAAATAGAGACATTATCAAAGAATGAATATAAGAAAGTTTTAAAAGATTATAAAGAGATAACAAAAAAATTAAACCAGATAAAAGAAGATGTGGAGAATAAGAAGAACGCTTATAATAATGAATTGAAAAAGTTGTCAAATGATTTAGAATTATTGATTTCAAATTTAATTAATATAGAGAAGTTATATAGAAATTTGGAAGATAATTTAAATAACAAATTAAAAGAGGGATAATATGATTAGTTTTGAAAAGTATTCTATAAAAATCGATAATAGTTTAAAAAAATTAGACAGTAGTAAATTAGATGATTTTCTTGAAATGAATAGAGAAAAGGTCAAAAAAAAATTAAATATAAAGTCTTTTGATAAAGAAAATTTGGAAGAATATTTTTTGTTTAATATTCATCAGAAAAAAGAAAAATTAGAATATATACTAAATTTATTTGACAATAATAAGAAACATTATATTACAGAGTTTGATAAAGTAGTGGATGATTTAAGGGAAATTATTGATATTTGTAATAAGGATATATCTAATTATGAACATACTTATAATGGGATAGTAAAAGAAGACAAAAAAATAGAATATAATATAAAAACTAGAAGAGAATATTACTTAAAAATCATTAAAGAATTCAATAATTTATTTGTTGAATATGAAAGTAATATAAAAGAATTCAATAATATCAAAGAAAAAATTTTGATTTTTATGGGGAGGAAAAGTTATTTTGATTCATTTAATGAATTTGAAAAATTATATGTAATTTATAATAAATTAAAAAATATAAAGTATATTAATAAAATTAATAATTCTATATTGTTAAATTCAACAGTTGAGATTTTAAATAGTTATAATAAATTAATATATAAGGAAATAGAATATTATTATAAAAAATTGGAAGAAGATATTAAAATCATTTTTAATAGAGAAATCAGAGAAAAGATGAATAAAATAAACATAAATTTAAAAGATGAAATTAAAATCAAAGAGAAAATTTTAGAAAAAATATTCGACCAAAATATTGAATCTATAGATTTAATAGAAGAAATTATATCAAATTTGGAAGAAATTATTGATTTATACAATTCTCAAATGTCTATAATTTACAATTATTTTAATGAATATGAGAAATATTCAGAATATATAAAAATGGGAGATTTAAATGATGTTGAAAATGAAATAAAAGTCATAAAAGATAGACTTTTAAGTGTTAAAAAAAATGTATTTAATAGATTTAAGAATATCGTTCTTTCTAAAATAAAATATATGGAAAGAAAAATGATAGAATTACCTGAAGAATATTTAAATAAACTTAATAATAGATCTCTTAAGACAGGATTTTATAATTATATAAGTTTTTACAATGAAAATATTTCAAAAAAAAGAACATTTGAAGTAGATTTAGAAAAGATAGTAGACAAGATCATAACTTTTGAAAAAAAGTATAATAATATAAATTCTAGATATTTAAAAACAATAACAAAAGAAATTCGAGTTATTCCATTATCCAATGATATTGAATATAAATTTTTAAAATATTATAAAATCCTTTTGGAAAGATATATAGATTATATTTTAGATGATCTATATTTAAAGATAAATGATTTGTTTAATGATAAATATAGGAATTTTTCAAAAAAAAGTTTAAACATAAAATTGAAAAAAATATTTGAATCTTATAAAAATGAATGGAAAGATGCTATAAAGAAATATAATAATGATCTTGAAAATGACTATATATTAGAGAATGAAAAAAGTTTGTTTAATAAAGAAAAAAAACAAAAAATTTTAGATTATATAAGGGGAAATTTAAAAAAAATATATGATTCAGAAAAAAATGAGATTTCATCAAAATATTATAAAAAGTTTAACTTAAAATTTGATGAATTTAATAAGAGAAGGCATAATTTAGAATTAAACGGATATTTGTCTTTTAGAAAAGAGTTTTTAGAATTAAAAGAAAAAGAAGATAAAGAGGTAAAAGAATATAATGTGTTATTAAGTGAAGTAAATGAAATTTTAAAATATATAACTGATAGTTTTTATTTGAAACTAACCAAACTCGATGAAACAATGATAGTATATGGAGAAAAATATATTAACCAATTTAATTCAATATTTAGAAGTTGGGTGAATTTGAAAATAGAAGAGGAATTTAATAAAACTGAGAAAAAAATAGAAGAATATTCTAATAATATGCTAGATAAAATTAAAAGAATTATAAAGAATAAAGAAGAAATTTTTTTAACAGAAATAGAAGAAATTAAACGAAATTTTTTTGGTCTAATAGAACAAGAAAAAATAAAGTTCTATCAGTTTTCTAACAAATATAAAAGTCATATTAGCACTAAAGATGTTTATGACAAAAAAATTAATTTTGATGAACAAAAAATAAAAAAAGATATAAATGAAATTATATTATTTAAAATAAACAACAACTTTAATATTAATGAGATTAAATCAAATCTTAAATTATTACAAAAAAGTAAATCAAAAATGTCACGTGAAGAATTTTATAAAATGGAAGTTTATTATAAAAAATTAAAGAATAAAGTGAAAAATTCAATGGATATTTTAAATGATATTGAAGAAAATTATAAAAAAAGAAAAATTAAAAATAAATTGCATAAAGTTGAAAAAATAATTGGTAAATTTGAGAAGTATATAAATAAATATGAAAATCCCAAAAAATTTAACCTTATTGAATTAGTTAAAAATAGGAGGAAAAAATGATAATAGAATTAATCGCCCTTATAGGAGTTAATTTAATATTTTTTACTTTAATTAATCTGGGATTTTATGACATTATTAGTAATTTTTACATTGTTAGTAGTAAAAGCGATTTTTTTAAGTTGAAAATATATATATTATTTTTTGAATTGATAATTGCTATTTTTCTTCTTTTTTTTAATAAGTATAAACTAAAAAAGTTAAAAATAAGGCCATATAAAAAATATATAAATTTTTATAGTTACAAAGGTTTTTTCCTAGGTGTATTAATTTTAATATTTTACAATTTTTTACCAATAATAATTTCGTTATGGTTTTCTAAATATATTAATTCTCATCCCAACTTTTATGATAATTATGTAGTTGTTTTATCTAATTTAATATATCCTTTTAGGTTTTTTTTCTACATAATTGTTAAATTTATATATTTTTCTACAGAATTTTTTTTATTTTACTATATGTTTAATGATAATTTGAAACCTGTATTAATGTATTACTTTATTAATTTTATAAAACCAAAAAGATTTAAAGAAGGCAGAAATTTTTATCTTGATTATTATTTATATAAGATATATATAAATAGAGAAAACCCTCAAAAGATAAATAAATATATTGATTCCTTATTAAAGAATATAGAAATATATAATGAAATAGAGTTAGCTGTTATATTTTCACTAATAAAATTATTATCTCTAAATATTGATATGGAAGAAAAATTAAATAAACTTTCTGGATTTTTAAATTTTAAGGAACATAAGGATTTGAAGAATTTTCTTCAATTTTTTAATGAGGAAAAAATAAAAAATTTTCATATATCTTTTGAAGCTTTAAAAGAATTCGTAGAATATGATGACAAATATTATGAACAAAAAATAGAAATTTTATTATCTAGTATATTATATTATATTTATAAACTAAAAGATGAAAAAAATTTTTCAACTATATATTTTATATTAAGTTTGATATATGAATATCTATATAATATGGATATTCCAGAAATATTATATAAAGTTTATCCATATAATTTCCTTTATATATTTAAAAAAGAAATTATAGAAGTATTAGAGTGTTTAAAAAAAATGACGTATTTAAAAAACTCATATCCAGAAATACTACTTTTTAATAATGTATATCTTAAAATTTTTGACAAATATGTGGAAAGGGGAACAGTATGAAGAAAAAATGGGTTTATACTTTTAGTAATTTTAAGAATCCAAAATTATATATTATTATATTTATAGTGTTATTAATTTCATTTGCTGTATCTTTTTTTGTAATAAAATATAATAAAAATTCAGAAATTTCAAGAATGGAAATAGATCCAAGGAAAAGTATAAATATTAATTATGATAATATAAATAAAATTGAAATAAATGAAGATTTAGATAATTTAAAAATTTATTTTAATGATGATAAATTTATACATATAAGAGATGAAAAAGATTTATCTTATAAATCTATTTCTAATAAAGATATAAAAGATTTTAGTGTATATAAAAACAAAAGTGTGATTCTTGATAGGAATAATAATGTTTTTATTGGCGATGACAATTTTAATCAAAAAGAAAAAATTTTGGAGATTAAAGACAATGGACCTGAAAAAATTAGTAAAAATATATATCAATATAATGACAAAATACTAGTTTTTGATGGGAATATTTATTCATATGATGCAATAAAAAATTATTGGACCAATCTATCTAAACTTAATAAGTTAAAGAAATTTGATAACATATATTTTAGAAAAAAATATTTTATTACCACAACAGCAACTGAAATTTATTTATTTACTGTGCCCGCATTTAATTTGAAAAGAATATTAAAATTTAATGAAAATATTCAGGATGTCTCTTTTGGTGAAAATGATTTAAACGAGAATAATCTTTATATTCTTTTAAAAGATAAAATATATATGTATGATAATAATAAAAATACATTAACAAAATATTTTGAAAAAACGGAATTTACAGGAGAAAAAATATTAGGAGCAAGATACTATGATGGAGATCTATATCTTTTGACTGATAAAGGAATAAATAAATATAATTTTTTAATTAGAAAGTGGGAATTTCAAGAAATAGAAGGTATAAAAAAAGATTTTTATATAAAAGAAAATGAATTATATGTTATAACTGATAAAAAAATATTTTCTATTAAAGATAAAAAGAAAATATTCTTTGATTATGATAAATATTACTCATTTAATGGAAACAATTTATTTTTTAAAAAAGATAGAAATATATATATGATAAAAAATGGAGAAAAGATAAAAGTTTATAGCGGTTATGAAGGAACTTTTTCTAATATTAATATTGATGATATTAAAGAAGTTCATTTTTTTGATAATAAAATAGTTTTAATTACAAATTATTCTGCTTATGTTTATGATTTTAAAGTAAAGAAGTATACCCTAATAGATAGTAATATAAGTAATATCGTATTTTATTTTAATGAGTTATATTATTTAAAAGATAAAAAATTAATAAAGTATAATTTTATAAAAAAAATAGAGATAGCAGATAATGTATTAAATTATGATGTTTATAGACAAAATATCTATTACGTTGATGTATATAATAGATTGTTTATATTATCTAATGGAAAGAAACAAGAATTATTTGATAAAAATTATAATTTTGATTTAAAGTCATTATATTATATAAATAAGTTTGAAAATGTATTATTTCTTATTAATGAAAAAGGTTCAATAAATATAAATTTAGAAAATTATAAAATTATAAATAGAGAAAATTTTTCTGATGATCTTCTAAGCTTTAAAAAATTTGATGAAGAATATGTAGCAGCAATAACAAGAAAATACATTTATTTTTTTGAAAAAAATGAGTTAATAAAAAAAGTAGAATCTAAAAACTTGAAATTGATAAATGATAGAGGAGATTATCTTACGTTTATATATAAAAATGACCCTTATAAATATAAATTTTATGCTAAAGATGGTATGGATTTCGAAACAAAAAAAATACAACCACCATTTAATTTTAATAGTATTTTACAAATGTTCGTCTTAGAAAACAAGATATTATTTCAATTAAATAATGGAAATGTTTATTTGCTTGATATTAAGAATTCTGAATATATTAAAATTCAGGTTCAGTATAAAAATAAGATAAATAATATTCAAAAAATAAATGGTGTTTATTATTGTTTAGAAGGAGATACTTTATATGAATTTTTTTCAAAGAAAGAAATTCAGACAGGTATAAAAGATTACATTTATTTAAATAATCAATTTTATTATCTAACAAATGATAATTATATAATTTCAAGTTCAAGTAAAAAATATTTTTTTAATACTAATAGTGTTGAGGGAGAATTTTTATATAGTTATTTAGATAATTATAATTTATATGTTTTTAAGAGTAAAGGTATTGAAAAAATAAATTTAAAAGATTTAAATATAAATGTTTTAAATATAAATATAGACAGTGTTTTTGTTGCTGAAAATAAAGCGCATGTTATTGATAGAAATAATTATAAAATTGTAGATTTAGATGAGTTAAAAATAAAAAAAATTATATATATTGACAGTTCAAATCTATCATTAAACAATGATAGATTTTTAGTAAAAGAACAGGATAAAATATATGAGTTTAAAGATGAGAAAAAAGTATTGTTTGATTTTAATACAAGAATATTTCAAAATAAAAAAACATCTCCTGTGAAAAAAATATATTTATATAACAATGATTTATATTTTATAGGAGATAATTTTTATGCTGTTTATTCCCCTGAGAAATTAAAATGGTTATATTTCAATAATGTAGATATTATTGATTCTAAATTTATTAATAATAAAATATATATACAAAAAACAAATGGTGAAATTTCTTATATATTTGATAATAAAATTGTCAATAGTGATATACCGGATTTTACAAGTTATAATAATGGTTATGACAACAATTTTGTTAGTGTCGACTCAACCTTGTCAGATATTAAAGCAATGTTTTTTAAAGATAAAAAATTAATATTATTAAATAATGATTATATTTATGAATATAACTTAAAAACATTTTCATGGAAAATTATAGAGAAAGTTAATAATATAATAGATTATTATTCAGAAAAAGAAAGTATGATTATATTTTATACAAATAAAATAATAAAATATTATATAGAAAATGAAGAATTAAAAAAGAAAATAGTTAATAGAGACTATTTTAAACATTGGTATTCTGATTATATATTTTTATATAATAATTATGAAAGAACATATTACATATATGATAAAAATCTTGATTTAGTAGCATCAAGAGAAATGCCTTATTATCCACAATATATTGATAAAATGTATTTTATAGATAATAATTTATACTTAATATATAAAAATAAAATTTATGGATATTCAGATAAAGCATGGTTGTTTTATTTCTATGATCCAGAATATTATTATATAGACGACACGTTATATGTAAAAGATGAAAATAATTTATATAAAATTTATGGAAATAATAAAATAAAAATTTTAGAAAATGTAAAAGACTTTTCTATAGTAAATAATTCTTATATATATTCTGATTTGCAAAATAATGTATTTATTAATAACAGAAAAATTATTGACTATGAAATATATGATGAAATAAAATATTTTTATCCATTTTCAGAAGAAAAATTACTATTATTAGATAATTCTTCAAATGTATATCTTTATAATATAAATACTCATAGTGTAATATCTTGGAAAAAAATTAATAATTCATTAACAAATTATTATATTTCTTATGATGAAGGTACAAAAGAAAAGTATTTATTTTGGGAAACAAATTATTATATATATTATATAAACCTATCAGAAAAAAGATTTAATGTTATTAAGATAAAAAAAGAATTGAATACTATTAGTACATATTTATATAATAAAAAGTTTTACGTTATGACTGAAACAAAAGTATTAGTTTATAATTCGAACAATTTAGAAAAGATTATAAACACAGAAGGTAAATTACCACAGTATGAATATATTTTTAAATATAAAAATAACATATATTTAAAAACAAATGATGATACTGATTATCTTGTAGAAAAAAATTTAACTATAACTCCAGTTAATAAGATAATTACTTATAAATATTTAATAGATAATAATGAAATTTTATTGAAGGATAATATATTAGTTTATGAGAACGGGGAAGAGTTGTCTAAACCAAGCTATAATGAATTATTTAATTATGACTATAAATTATCAGAATATCTTTTTTCATCGAAAAGCAATGAATTATTTAATTTGAAAACATTTGAAAAAATTAAGTATTCTTATTCTGAAATTCATAATAATTTTATAAGATTAAAACAAGGAACAAAAAGTATTTTAATTAAAAAAAATGGTGAAATTCTAAGCGATAATTTGCCGAAAATCTTTTTTTCTAATAATGAAATTGATAATAAATCTATAATAAAAAAAGTTCAGATCCCACTTTCTCAGGGAATTAAAATGATTGATAAGCTTAAGAAATTGAAGAAAAATAAGGAAGAAGAAATTAAGCAACTAAATAAATATAAATTAGAAAACATTGAAAATTTTAATACAGCTTTAGAAATTAAGGAAAACTTAATAAAGGAAAAAACAATAGAAGAATTGATTAATGAAAAAAAATATATAAAGAGTCGAATTGATGAATTAAATAATATAGCCTTATCAGTTGAAAAAAATAATAATATAATAGAAGAAAAAATTGTGAATTTAAAGAAAGAAATAAATAAACTTAAAAAGAAAATAGAAGCAAATAATAAAAAAAAGTTAATATTTTTTTATAATCCTCAGAAAATAGAAGATAATATAAATGAAAAAATGAGTCAAATTGATAAATTAGAAGATCAAAAAATATTAAACAATTTATCTATATCAAAGTATAATAAAGAAATAAAAAAATTAAAGTTTCAATTAAATAATATTATATATGGTTTAAATTTAAAATATGATGAAAAAATAAAATTGTTAGAATTAGAATTAGAAGATATAAACAATAAATTATATAATTTGAATTCGTATTATCCAGATTATTTTAAAGATATAAAAGTATATAAAATATCTGATAAAGAGGGTAAAAGTAATATTATTAATTTAAATAACATTGATTTAAATAACATTGATTTAAAGTATGTATATTATAAAAATATCAGTTATGAAGATTTTTATAATGAGTTTTTGGAATATTCATATGAAAAAAAGTATTTTCAAAAATTACAAAAAAATTCTTTAGTTATATTAAAAGAAGACCGCGATATTGAACTTGAAAAATCTGAATATGGAACTAAAAAGGTTCATTATTTAGATAATTATATATTATTTGAAAATGGGAAATATTTTATAAAAGGTGTTGATGAAATTCAATATGCAAAAAATATTTATTTATACAATAATAAAATATTATTAAGAAATAAATATGGATATGTTTTTTATGATGGGAAAAGAATTTTTCCTTATTATACTGGAGGAATTATTATTGATGAAAATGGTGAAATTCACTATGATAGAAATATAAATAAAATACATTTTAAAGATAAAGAGATTGATAAGCTTGTATTTTCTAATTTTACTAAACAAAATAATAAGTTGTTGTTTGAAGGAAATGTATTTATATATGATGAAAATAAAAATTTAGTTTCTAAATATGGAGTTTATAAAACTACACAAAAAAAAGTTAGAGAGTATTTTGATATAAATGTTGAAAATAAAATAAATTTAGTTCCTTCTAAAGTTTATAAAACAATTGAATTATTAAATAAAAAATTATTCTTTGATAATATAACTAAGGTTGGGATTGATGGAAATAATTACTATGGATATGTTCCAAATATAGGCATAATAAATCTTAACAATTTTGAATATATATATAGAAATAATATAAAAGATTTATTCAATTCAAATAAAAAACTATATGCAAATATAGACGATAAAAGGTATTTATATATAAAGGGAAATGAAATAACGAAAATTGAAGAAAAAGATGTAGAAAAAGTAGTACAAAAAATATATTTTAATGGAAAATTTAAAAATTCAAAAAGCAAGACTTCTGCATATTATTATTTTGGCGAAAGAATGAGTTTAAATGACTTTTATAATAAGATATATAGTATTTTTGCTTTACCAAAAGATATATGTTTTGTGAATAATGAATATATTTTTAGTAATCAAGAATTTTTATACAATATTTTAAATCCTAAATCTATAAAAATAGTTGAAAATAAGAAATATAAGAACTTAGTTGTTATAAATTCTCATTTAGTGGATTTAGATAAATTAGATAAAAAAGATTTTCCATATTATCTAAAGAAGTATAAAATTAATATTAACATTGATAGCATTAAGTTTGAACAAAAAAATGCTGCTTATAATGAAATATTTTTAGATGGTAATAAAGTTAAGAAAACAGAAACAGAGAAACTATTGAGGGTATTTACTTTAGGAGATATCAAATATTATTTTACAAGAAATTACATATTTAAGCAAGAAAATGGAGTTTTTGTGAAAATAAGAAAGATAAATAATATAAACAATATAAAACGAATTTTGAACAAAGTGGTATTCCAATCTTTTAATTCCAAGTTTATGTTTGATTTGCAAACAGAAGAAATAGAAAAATATAATAATGGACAATTATCTATAAATATTGATGAAAAGAAAATGTTTTTTGGAAATTATGATATTAAATTTGCTAATAAATATTTTTCTAAATCAGATATAGATTTTTCAAATGAATTGTATGGCCTTTTTAAAATAAATAAATTAATAATTAGTGATTCAGCAAATTATTATATAAATGGCAAAAGCGTAATATTAAAACATTCAAATAAAACATTTAATTTTATTGATATTTTTAAACCAGCAATGAGTATTGATTTAATAAAAAATAAAGTATTAATAAATAAAGAATATATTTTAGAAAATAACAAATTAAGGAAAATAACATTAAAAGAATTTATAAATTTATATGACTTAAAAGACATAATATATAAAGGTTCTAAATTACATGTTATAGATTCGAACGATAAATTATTTAATATATATTATCTTAATATAGTTAACAAGTCGAATAGAATGATTTTTGATAAAATTTATAATATAGATAAAAAAGATAAAAATTTGTATTTAATTTCAAATAAGGGAATTTTTGAATACAATTTCAACGGAAAAATATATTTAGAAAAAGAAATGATTATTAAGAAAAGCAATAAACTAATCAATGGAATATCTTTATATTCTGAAGATAGTAAATATCTTTTTAAAAATGGAAAATTAAGTGAATTAAAATTTGAACCAAAAATATCAATTTTGATTGATGAAAATTATAATATAAGAAATTATATAAGCAATAATTCAAAAATATATTTTGAGAAAAACAAAAAGTTAATAGATATAACTTTAAATGATTATTTTGAATTTATACCTATTGGAAATAACTATATCTCAATATATAAAAATAATCTTATGTTATTTAAAGACAAAGTATTTTATATAACATTTGAAAAAGACATAGATAAAGTTTTCTTTGAAAAAAATAAAATAATAGTTAATACTGGAAATATGGATTATGAAATTATTAATGAAGACGAATATGAAAATTATAAAACGGATGAATATATTCGTTATTCTTTTGAAATATTAAACAATAAATTATTTCAATCTGAAACCCCAAATTTATATTTAAATAATGATAAAATAAATTCATTAGAAGAATTAAAACCAGAAAATATTTTTGTGAATGAAGATTATTATATAGTTAATAAATTTGGTATTTATAAAAATGGATTAAACAATATTTTTTCAATGAGTGATCATATTTACAAAAAAAGAATAAATGATGCACTTTTAATAAAAACATCAAACGAAAGAATACGATTTAATATGCCAGATTTAAATGAATTAAATGTAAAAATTACATATAATGGAACAGAAATAAAAGAAAAACTAAATGAAACTTTTGAATTTGATTTTGAAGGATTTAGTCTAAAAGAAATAATAAAAAATGAAATTTTTGTGTTTGATGATTTTAATTATTTTAGTATTGATAGTGGGAATTTATATGTATCAACAAAATCTGGTATATGGAAAAATAAAACAATTCCAGTTTATTTCTATAAAAGTTCTTTAGAAAATAATTATATTGAAAAAGGTAAATTAATAGATAAATATAATGTTTCTAAAGTTAAAGTAAAATCTAATTTAATTCAAATTGATATTAATCCTCATTTGGAATTTAAAGAAAAAATTAGGGAAAATGCAGATTTTATTATAATTGAAGGAATGGATTTTCCTTTTATAAATAAAGTTTTTGTGTTTGATATTGTGGATAGAATATATGAAAAAGACAATGCGTTATGGACAATAAATAAATATGGTATTTTTAGCGATAATCAATATTTTTCTTTAAAAAACATGACTAAAACTATGAATTCGCATGAAGAATATTTATCAAACGGAGAAGATAAATTATACATAGAAAATGGAAAAATAAAAGAATACAAGACAAAAAAATTAGAAATTAAAGATAACAAATGGAGATGGATGCTTTATGAAGGTAAAATAGTTTTTATAAATTTGTTTGATTCAAATTTAAAAAGAGTATATCTAAATAATTTATTCCAAGATGATTTAATTGAAAATGTTTATATTAATTCTAGAAACTTACAGTTAAAAGATAAAACAGGGTATTTAATTACATATGAAAATAACAAACCGATAAATATGGAAATGTATAAAAATCAGAAATTAAGTGATTTTGATAATATCAATTATATTAAATTTTCATCCAAAAATTATAATTATTTGTTTAAAAGAGGTAAAAAATATTTATATGTTGAAAAAATCAAAAAATAATTAAATTATTTTTAAATGGTGATATAATGGAATATAAAGTCAAGGGAGTTTTATTGAATTTAATACATTATCCGATTTTAACATTAGGGCCTAGTAAAAGATTAGGTATTTGGTTTCAGGGATGTTCGATAAGATGTAATAAGTGTATATCTAAACACACGTGGGAATTTGAGGAGGATAAATTTATTGATTGGATAAAATTTAAGAATATAATTAAATCGTATAGTAAAAATGGAAGAGTAACTATAAGTGGTGGAGAGCCATTTGATCAACCAGATTCTTTAAATATAATGCTTGATATTTTGCGTGAAGCTGGTTATTATGATATTTTAATTTATACAGGTTACAGATATGAATATATCTATAATAACTATAAATATATTATAAATAAAATAGATGTTTTAATAGACGGATCTTTTATATATGGAAATCAGAGTGAGTCGATTTGGAAAGGGTCAGAAAATCAAAACATGTATATTTTAACTAAAAATAACGAATTAAAGAAAATTTATGAGGAATATAAAAAAATAAAAAAAAATAAAAATTTACAATTATTAAATGATGGAAAAAATTTTTATCTAATAGGAATACCTTATCATGATTTTATAGATGGGATTGATTAAGGAGGGATTTTATGAGCAGTTATACACGACTTAAACCTGATTATCGTGCTTTGGTGAGAAATCAAATAAACATTATAAACAATAAAATAATGAAGATGAAAAATATTAGAGAAAGTGAAAGAGAAAGTTTATCAAACGAGTTAGAAAAGATAAAAATGAAATATGATAAAAATAATAATGTTAGTAGTTTAAGAAGTGAATGTGAACTTTTATTATCAAAGGTTGTTAAAAAAGAAACAGAAATAAAAATTAGCGAGATGGAATCAAAAAAAATATCGCGCTCAATTTCCAATTTTATATCTGAAATGAAAAAAAATAAAAATTTTTTGAAAGAGGTAAAATATTTTCAACATGAGTTATTAAAATATAAAAATATAAAATATTACGATGAAAAGTTAAAAAGTTTAAAAAATTTAGAATCAGAAATTTTAAGAGTATATAATCAATATATTTACGCAATTAATAACATTAAAGAAGAGGATTTGGAATTTGATTTTATTGAAGAAACAGAAGATTTTGAGGAATTTAATGAAATAAGTCAATCGGAAGAAAAGATAAAATATATTTCTGAAATAAAGAGAGTCTTGGAAATGTTGGAATTAATAGATGAAGTAGAATATAAAAAAAACAATGAAAAATTAAAAGACTCATTGGAAAAATTACCAACACAGATTTTAAAAGATTATTATGAAGATTTAATGTTTAAATATTATGAGTTAAAGGATAAAAAAGAAGAAACTATAAGTTATAAAAATTTAATTAAAAATTTAATAGGTAATTTTTATGATGTTTTTGATAGCGAAATGAAAGCAAAAATAGAAAAATTTTATAATGAAGATTATATAGAATATGAAATGTATTTAGATTTAAAAGATGAAATAGAAGAAGTTTTAGAAACTTATGAAGATCTTTTGATACAAAAAATAAGCATTGAAGAAATTAAGGACAAACTTTCTAAGTTGGGTTACAACCTTGTAATGTTAGAAAATGATTTAAAAGAAAAAATAAATTTAATGAAAGAAGGAGAAAAAGTATATTTTGATTTAGAAAAAGATTATAAGGTTATGATAATTCAGGAAAATCGTATGATAGAGTTTAAATTAATTAGAGTAACAAATCAAAATAGAGATATATCTTTGGATTCTAAAATTACTGATATGTGGTGTAATAAAATTGATGAGCTGAATGAAGAATTGAAAAAAGATGGTTTGTTTTTTGAAATAAAAAATAGAGAAAGAATAGAGGTAGAATATTTTTCTTTAGAAGAATTTGAAAAAGTATATTCAAGTATAGGAAATATCTCTGACAAATCTTTAGAAGAAGAAATTCATGATGAGAAAATAATTGATGAATATAAAGTTAAAAATAAAAATAATCAAAGATATATGAGTATGGAGTGATAATATGAAAAAATATATATTCCCAAAATGGATAAAAGAAATTGAAGCGTTAACAGGCTCTTATCAACAATTTATGCTTTATGGAAATGTTAGAGATTATTATTTATACTCTGAAATTGAAAATGATAAAAGGATAATATTTGTAGATCTTATAAAAATGTTAAAAAAAATGTTAGAAGAAAAACAAAAATATTCTATTATCTTTAAGTTAATTCCAAATAAGAAAGAAGTTGAATTAGTAAAAATTAAAGATATAAAAAATGAAATAATTGACAAATCTTTTGGATATAAAATAAGCGAATTGAAAATGAGAAATATAAAAAAAGATGTAATTATATTAGAAGGTAATAATATATTGAATGCTCAAAAAAATTTTATAGAAACAATTTTAAATTTCAAACCAAGTGAAAAAAATAAAGAAATTGGTAATGTAGCAATAATCTATGATTTTTCTTCTAATTTAAAAAATATTTATAATGATATGGATAGGAATAAATTTCTTTTAGAATTATATCAATTAGGTTATTATAGTAGACCTATTTATTATAGCGATGTAAAAGAAAAATTTCATAATTTATTTTTTTGGATATTTGATAAAGATGTAGACCTAGAAAGATGGTATTTGAATAATAATCACTTTTTGAAATCTATTTCGATTCCAGCTCCTGATATTAGGATAAAAAGGGAATTTATAAAAAATAGCTTAATTGAAAGATTAAATGTTAATGAAAATCAAACTCTTAAATTTGATAAAATTTTAGATCTATTTGTTTCTCTTTCTTCAAATTTTTATTTAAAAGATATAGAAAATATAATAACATTAGCAAAAAAAAGAGAGGTTAATATTTTAGAAGAACTTGAAGATCTTGTAAAGTTTTACAAAATTGGTATAGAAGATAACCCGTGGAAAAATTTAGATAAAGAAAAAATAAAAAAAGCTCAAGAAATTTTATCTAAAGATATTATAGGGCAAGAATATGCTGTTAAAAGGGCTTCGGGGACGATAAAAAGAGCATTTTTTAATCTTTCTGGAATTCAATTTTCCATTAACAATATGAGACCGAAGGGGGTTTTATTTTTTGCAGGGCCAACAGGTGTAGGTAAAACAGAGCTTGCCAAATCAATGGCAAAATTAATTTTTGGTACTCAGGATAGCTACATAAGGTTTGATATGAGTGAATTTTCAAAAGAGCATTCAGATCAAAGATTAATAGGTTCACCTCCTGGATATGTTGGATATGAAGAAGGTGGTGAATTAGTTAATAAAATAAAAGAAAATCCTTTTTCTGTTGTTCTTTTTGATGAGATAGAGAAAGCTCATAGGAAAATATTTGATATATTTTTACAAATACTTGACGAGGGAAGATTGACATCTAGTAGAGGAGATACTGTTTATTTTTCTGAATCAATAATTATTTTTACAAGTAATTTAGGAGTATATAATAAAGATAAAAATGGAAAAAATTCCTCGTTAATTTCACCTGAAAGTTCTTATGAAAAAATAAAAAAAGAAGTGGAAGATAAAATAAAAGAATTTTTTATTGAAATAGGAAGACCTGAAATATTAAATAGGATTGGTGAAAATGTTATAGTGTTTGATTTTATAAGAGAAGAACATGGTAAGAGAATTCTTGAAGAAAAAATGTTGAAAAATTTAAAAGAAAAATTGAAAAAAACTTATGGAATTAGTTTTGAAATTTCTAACAAAGCCCTTAAAAAATTATATAAATATTGTTTGGAAGATTTAACTATGGGAGGAAGAGGTATTGGAAATAAATTAGAAAAATATTTAATAACACCTTTAAGTGAAAAGTTATTTGATTATGATAAGTATAAAAGTATTAAATTAGTAGATATTGATGAAAATAAAAATGACAAATATGAATTAATATTGGAGGGATTCAATGATTGAAGCAAATAAAGAAATATTGAAAATGTTTGAAAAAGTAAAAATATGCCCTTCATGCAATACAGTTTACGGAGAAGATGTTTATACTTGTAAAAAAGATGATGAGTCATTGATAGAAGAAGATTTAATTAAAGCAGTAAAAATATGTAAGAAATGTGGAGAGATAAATTCACCTTTATCAAAAGAATGTAGGAAATGTAAAGAAATTCTAGCGGAAGAAGATATATTTAAATATAAAGATTTAATATTACTAAAAACTAAAGAACTAACTATTTATATTTATAATAATATAATTGTTGGAAGGAAATATTTTCCAAAAAATTTCCAAGGGAGAGAATATATATCGCGAGAACATGGAAAATTTTTAAAAGAAACTGAAGATTGGTATTTAATTCGTTTGGAAAAATCAAAAAATCCTATATATGTAAATGAGAAAGAACTACAAAAAAATGAAAAAATAAAATTAGAAAAAGGTTTTAAGATCCGTTTTTCTAGAATGACTCAAGAATTTGAATTATATATATAATTTTAGGAGGATTTATGGATGTTCTAAGGGATAATGGAATTAATAATTGTATAAAAGCAATAGAGGAGGATTTTATTAAGTTTATAAATAATAATGAATTTACCCCTTCATATTTATGCGAATTTAATATTCAAAAATTTAATGATAGTTTTCAAAATGTAATATTTGAAATTTTTTCGATTTCTCCGTATATACAAAAATTTATGTTTGAATATGTTTTTAGGGATAATGAAAATTATTCAAATTTGTATTTTTCTTTAGATGGTGAAAACTATAAATGTGATTTTACAAAGGAATTAATGAAAAACATTTATGGATTTAAAAGCAATTTGAATGTAGAAATAAATAGTCTCGAATATGCTTTTTATAGTAAATTATTTGAAAATAAAAAAGATAATATAGTATTTATTTTAAAATCCAATCAATATTTTCGATTTATTTATAAGTTGTTAGGAGTAGATTATGAAAATTTAAATAGCGAAGATATTGAAAGTTTAAAAAAATTTTTTAAAAAATCAAAAATATTATTGCCTTCTATATTCATTATTGCTCAATTAAGAAAGAAAAAATATTCAAACAGGAAAATTTATAAATATTTTTTGGATTATATATTACCTAATTTAGAATATATTTCTGAAATTGATTTAAAAATTATTTTTTGGTTGAGTAAAATTTTAAATTATGAAAAAATTAGAAATGTTGTAAATGAATATATAGATAACTATAGAAATAAAAATTTAAATAAAGAAAAAATCAAAAATTATTTAGATAAAGTAGATATTAAAATTGAAAAGGAATTAGAAATACATTTGAAAAAATATCCAGAAATTATGTATGAGGATTATATTCTTCTAGACATTAAAGGAATGGAAAATATAAATTATTATTATTTCAAATCATTAACTGAAGATAAAAAAAACGATGATAATCCGGAAAATAAAGAGAAAATTACAATAAAAAATCCGATAAATAATGAAGTTTATAAGAAAGGAAGTCATATAACAATAAAATTATCTGATGATATAAATTTAAAAGATTTAAAATTAATTATACTATTTAACGAAAAAGTTAAATACGAAAAACATAAATTAAATTTAAAGAATTTAAGATTCAAGGTTAATTTTTCTGGGAAATATAAAATAATTTTAAAAAATAAAAATGATGATATTTTTGATCAAGTAATTTTTTATGTTGAATAAAGGAGGAACGCAAATGGATAATAAAAATAAATATTTAAAGAGCGAACTTAATAATAAGTTTTTTGACTATATAGAATTGATAGATGATTTAAAAGGGATTTTTATTGAACGTGACGAAGAAATAGAAACTATTGCATGTGGGTATATAACTGGAACAAATGTTTTGTTAATAGGAGAACCTGGAACAGGCAAAAGTTTGATTATTAAAAAATTTGCGAATTTACTTGGTATGGATTTCGGAAATGGATATTTTCATTATTTGTTAACTAAATATACTGAGCCTTCTGAAATTATAGGGCCATTAGATATAAATAAATTAAAGGAAGGTAAATATGAAGTAATTACAAATAATAAATTGCCTGAAGCTAATTTAATTTTTTTAGATGAAATATTTAATGCAAATTCTGCTATTTTGAATTCGCTATTGACTTTAATAAATGAAAAAAAGTTAATTTTAGGTAATATTTATAAAGACATAGAAGATCTTATAGTTGTTTATGGAGCTTCAAATCATATGCCATCAGATAATTTATTGAAAGCTTTTCTTGATAGATTTCCAATTAGATTATTAGTAAAAAGCATTTCCCCAGATGTTGATAATTATAAAAAGTTATTAAATAAAGAAATTAAGATAGAAAGTTCTGATGAAACTCAAGCAAAATTTAATAGAGAGGAATCTATTGAATTTGCTAAAAATATGAATAAATTTATTATTAATAGAGTAGAAGAGTTAATTGATTTTAGGTTTATAAGGTCGTTTTTCAGTAAGTTAAAATTATTAAAGTTAGATGGCGGTATTTTCATTTCTGATAGAAGTATAAAATCTTTAATAAAGATGATTATAGCTCATTCTATGATTAAATCAGAAAGATTAAATGCGGAACCAACTTTTGAGGATATAAGATTTGTGCTTTCTAAGATTTGGACTGATGAGGAGCAAAAATATGAAATTGAAAGAATACTTGTATAGCGAGTTAGAGGGATTTTTTAAAGAAAGAAAAGAGTTATTGAACAAAATCGACATAAGAAAATATTCTTTGAATTTAAGCAAAATACTATCTATTTATAATAATAATATTTCAAGTGTTGAGCTTAGATTTATTTTGGTTATATATAATTATATAATTTTTGAAGAATGTAATTATTCTGAATTAGTAGATGATATAGTATTATTATATGAAATAATTGATCTATATGTTTCTATAGAAGATTTTGATAAATTTGATATATACAAAAGAGCATATTTAATTATTACGAAATTGTTTGTATTTGTTTTTAACAATAAATATAATATTGAGGAAGAAATTTCGCCACTGTTTATTGAAAAGTCTTTGATTAATATAAAAAATGATAAGAAAATAAATAATTTAATCGTTGAGATAGATAATAATATAATAAAAAATAAAATAAATATGTTAATAAAAGAAGATATAAGAGCAATTTTATCAACTAATAGTGTTTTATATGATGGTTATTATGATTATTTTATTACTCTTCTTTTTGAAAAATATAATATAAAAAATAATATTGATGAATTTAGAGAAAATCCAAGTAGTGTTTATTATTCTTCTGATTCCAAATATAAAGAAGTGGTAGATGGAATTAGAAGAATAAAAAATTCATATGAATTAATTAAACTTATTCCTTCAAATTTGTTGTATTTAGAAGATGAAGATTTATTTTATTATCTTTTTAAGGAAAATTTTTTATATACATATAATCATCAAAAGCATATTGAAACAAATTTAAATATTGAAATAATTTATCTTTTTAATGAAGTTGATAAAAATCCTTTGTTAGAATTTAATGAGGGTGAAAAAAATTTAAAAATGTTTTTGAATACATATTTAAAAATATTATATTTAAAAATAATTTATAACTTTGCATTAAATGTTAAAAATAATCTCTATTTTAAATCGAATAACTATTCATTTATATTTATTTCGAATAATATTTATGAAACAATTGAATATGAAAAAATTAGTTTAAATAGTTTTAAGGATTTCTTATATTCAATTGTTGCGGAAAATCCTAAAATTTTTTTAAACAATCCTTTATCAGAAGAATTTGATTATAAAGATATAATTTCTAAAAAATTAAATGAATCTATGAAAGATACTAAAAAAGTTTGTATATCTGTTTCATATTATGATAAAGAACAAGAATTAATTTCTTTTTCTAAAAAATATGATAATTTTAAATACCTAATTTTTGAAATAAATACTAATTTAAAAAACGATAATTTTCACTTTACCTTAAATAAAAAAAACAAAATCTCTAATTTATCAGATTTTATAATAGAAACAGTTAAAACTATAGAAAAAATTATTTTTAATTCGGAGGGGTAAAATGATATTAAAAATTAATGAAATTTTTAAATATATTGATAATGATCCTGGGAAAAAGATATATTTATGTTATGTTAATGATTATAAGAAATTTGGATTTGTATTAAATGAAAATATATTTGAAAATAATGATATTAGTACAGATAAAAATTATTTTTTTGTTTCATCGGAGAAAATTGATAAAGATGGAGTATTTTGTAGAGAGAGTAATATTAGTTCAATAAGATATGCTTTTAAACCTAAATTGAAGAAAGGTTATAATTTAAATTATGGTAAAGATGTAATAATTAAAATAAGCTTTTTTGAAGATAATTATCATAAAAATTTAAATGAAATAATTGAAAAGAGTTTTTATTATATTGATGGTAAAATAAGAATTTCAAAATTAAAGAATGAAAGTACAATTTTTTTATATTTTGAAAAAGTAAAATTTTTATTAGGTATTATAGAAATAATAGATGAAAAAGCCAAAATGAGATTATTAGATTATAAAATATTTAAAGAATTTTTATTTAATAAAAAAATTAAAGGTAAAGTATTTGTTCCAGAAGGATATAAACCATATATATACGAATTTATTTATAATCATCCAGGAGCTATATCAATAATTGATGAAAAAGAATATTTACATACTTTTTTAAAATCAAAAAATTTTAAAGAAGTATATAACTTTTTAGAAGTAAGTCTTAAGAATAAGCCAATTGTATTTTCTGATAATGTAGTTGGTGATAAATTTGAAGTATTTATTGATGTGATTAAAGATAGAAACTATTTTATACCTATTGAAGAAATTAAGCAAAAGGAAATGCATTTGAAAAGAGAGCTTCGACGATTAGAAAAAATGAAAAGAGAAATTTTTTCTGATAAGATTAAAATGTCAGGTATTTTTCTCAAAAGTGATGAATTGAATGATTGGTATTATTATTTTTTATTAAACGAAAGCGAAGTTTTGAAGAAAATAAAAGTTTATAAATTTTTGAAAAAAGATGAATTTGATACATATACAACTCATTATCTCTTTTACGGTCCTGAATATTTGATGCCAGTTAATAATTATAATTCTTTTATTGAGGACATAAATTGGAGCACAGAAAAATTAAGAATATTAATCCCAAGAAGTCATAAAATAATTCCGGAAATACAAATTGAAAATTATCCGGAATTATTTGAAAGATTCATAAATTCGATATTTAATAAAGTTGATAAAGAGAGAATAGAAAAAAATAAAGTTTTTCTTATTATTGATAATACAAAAAAGTATTTTGGTACTTTTTCTGTACTTGTATACGAAAAAAATGGTATGACATTGAAAGAATTTTTTAAAAATTATGCTGAGCTAAAACTTCCTGTGTCAAGTGGAAAAGATTATTATTCAATTAATGAAAGTAATGTTATTGAAAAATCGAATTATTATTTAAACGTCAAAGATGAAATGGATAAATTTTTTAAAAATATAATTGATGATGTTCAGTATGAGTCTGAAAATGCTATAAATGCATGGTATGAATCTATCAAAAATATAAAATTAGAGTATAATGAAATAAATAAAAAAATAATGTTATTTAAAAATGACATTAATCTTTTAAAAAGAAAATTAAATTTATATTTTTCAGATAAAAGCGTTCTAAATTTACTTAATGATATATATAAAAATATAAAAGATTTTCATAGCGATTTGAATGATATGTTCAATGAAAAATTAATTCTAGATGTAAATGAAAAGTATGATAATTACAAAAAGGGATATGAAGATACAATAATAAGATTTGAAGAGATATTTGGTAGCATAGAAAAAGATTATAATGCTTATTTAAAAAAGTTTGATAATATTAAAAATAACTTTAAGGATCTAGAAAAAGAGTTAGATAAACAAATGAAATCTTTAGAAGAATTTTATAATAAATATTTATCAAAATACAAAAAGGAAGATGAATATGTTAAAGAAGATTAAATTTCCAAATGAGAAAATAAATAAGATTTTAAAATCTCAATATAACATAGGTTTAGAAATTGATTATGAAATAAACTCTATAAAAAAAGATATTGTTAGTAATCTGTCGAAAAATCTTTTGGATGAACAATATTCATTTAATAATATGGATGAATATTTTTTATTCATTGTTAATAATAAAATTTCTTTTTTGAAAAATACTCAGAATAAATTAGAAAAAGATTTTATTGATTATAAAGATAAATTTTATGAATACTTAAAAAAAATAGATAATAATATAAATCAAAAAAATGATATTAAAAGAAACATAGAGAAAGATATGAATTCAGTAAAAGCATCTGACGAAATGTTACTGAATGGTTTTAAAAATCGATTAATTTTTGGGGAAATTTATTTGAGTGATATAAGAATTTTAATAAAAAATTTTGAAGAATTTATTGATAAGACAAAAGAATATTTGAAATTAAGCGAATATGCTAAAAACTTAAACGACTTGTTATTTTTTTATTTTAATTATTTTGCCAAAATAAAATCTTTAATTTTTGAATATAGTGAACTAAAAAAAATGAATGAGAATTTGAAGCTAAAATATAATGATAAGGTTTTTTTTGATTTAATTAATTATATTAATAAAGAAATTTTAGAAAGTTTTTTTGAGGATTTAAAAATTGTAATTATGAATACATACATAAAATTCTTAAATAAACTAAAAGGATTTAATATGTTAGATAAAATAGAATATGGAAAATTTTTAAATATACAGGATGAAAATAGCATAGCTTTTTTAGAAAAAATGTTCAGATTATTTGAATCTAAAATGTCTAAATCAGAAGAAATAAAAGAAAACATATTAAAAATATGTGATTTTATTGAAGAAATTGAATTTTTAAATCCAAATGATATATATAAATATATAGAAAAATATGAGAAAAAGAAAGTTATTGAACTAAATAGATTATATGATGAAAGCTATGACTATATTTTTAAAATAAGTAAGATATATTTATCGAAAATCGAAAAATCTTTTAAAGATTTACAAGAAACAAAAGATATATATGAGTTAGAAAAAAGTATTTTTAATTTTTCTAATGATATAAAGAATTTGGAAATTTTGTATAATTTAATTTTAAAATGGGAAAAAGAATTTAAGAAACATAAAGGTATAGAACATAATGATATAGATAATAAAATAAACAACATTAATTATATAGTTAAAAACACACTAAAAAATTTAACACAATTGAATATTGTGTATAGAAATTTGTATATTGTAAATAGAGATGAATTTGAGGAGAAATTGAATTCAATAAAAAGTGAAACATCATTTATATTAAAAAGTATTGAGTTTGATAATATTCAAGATACTATAGAAAGATATAATTATTATAAAAAAGAATTTGATGAAACAATAAGAAAAGTAAATAAATTTTCAGATGCAATAAAAAGAATAGATGACATTCTTGAAAAAATAGAGAAAACATTAAGATTTTTTTATAATACTTCGTTTAATAAATATTCTGATGAATATAAAATAAAAAACTATCTGTTAATAAGTTCAAAAGATACAAAATATATTAGAGGAAGAATGCAAAATATTATAAATAATATAAAAAATAAAATAAACGAAAGAAAAGAGGAGTATATCCATAAGATTATTAATGAAGAATTATTGGATAATGATTTTCTGGAAAAAGAAATATACATATCTAAATTGATAAAATATAATGAAGAATTTTCTAATGAATTTTTACAATATGAAAAAATTATAGAAAAACTTGAATATGTATATGAACTAATTTTTAATGAAAAAAAACATTGGGCATTAGGTAATAGTTCAAAAGAAGAAATTTTTAATGTTGTAGAAAAAAATATTATTGATAAAATTCAATCTTTAAAATATCTTGATGAATATTTGAAAGATTTATCTGATGGTATTTCTAATATAAAGTTAAGTGAGATAAAGCGTTTTAAAAAAATAGCAAATGATGTAAAAATTGAAATTGGCGAAATAAAAAATTTATCTTCTTCAATTATAAATACAAATTCAAAGATTATTGATAAGTATTTAGATGAGATTTTGAGTGAGTTTTTTAATAATTTAAAGAAAAATATTTTAAATACGTTTGAAAAGAAACTTGATAACTTTTCCGAATTTATTGATTATTTGATTTTTGTTAATTTAGTTTTGAAAGAGTTAAATATAGATTTTAATAAACATTATAGAAATTATTATTCAGAATTGGTAAGGGATATTGATAATTATATAATAAATAACTTATCAATAGTTAGAATAAATTTAGATTATAATGAAATAATACATATTAAAACTAAAGTTATTAATGAGTTAAAAGACTTAAGATTTAAAGCTAATATAAAAGATATTCTTATTAAAGAAATAGATAAATATTTAAAGATAAGAATGGATAAACATATATATGAAATATTTGAGCGAGACTTAGAAAGAGACTTTAATAATAAAATTGAAATTTTGAACAATTTATATACAAAAAATAGTTTAAATAATAAATTAGATAAAATTTTTATAGTTGACACTATTGAAAAATTGAATAAAGTAAAAGAAATAAATGAAAAATTTGTAATTTCAATAAAAATAGAAAAAAATATTATTCATAAAATGAATATTTTTTCTAAAAAAAGAATATTGGATAAAGAAGAATTCAGGAAAAACATAGAAAATAAAATAAAAGCATATAATAATGATTTTGTAAAATTTATCAATTTAGATGAATTTTATAACTATTATTTAAAATACCAAATTAATTTTTTGACCAATGATTTTATTGAAAGTCTAAGCAATACAGAGACAGCATCTAAATATTTAAACAGTATGACAATAAATGATTTGAAACTAATATTAACAAATATATCAAATGAATATATTGAAAAGATAATTGATTTAATTATATATCTAAAAAAGCATAAAAACATTGAATCTAAAAAAGAAATTATACTTTTAGAATATATAGCTGAATGTATAGAAAATTACAATATTTCGTATAAATTAAAAGAAAAATTTCAATCAGTTTATGATAAAAATTATTTGTCTAATTTAGGTTTAAAGGAAGAAAATTATAAAAAATTAGAGAAAAAATTGTTGAAAAATAATATTATATCGAATATGAAAAAAATGTTCAAAAATTTTGGGAGTGAAATTTAATGAAAAAAAGTCAGTATAATATATATTTTTTATTTTTGTTGATTCTTAATATGATTTCGCTACTAAGTTTGAATTTAGGCTTTAATGATTTTTTATCAAATTATTATGTTTTTAATATTCAAAATAAAATAAATATATTTTTTGTCAAATATATAATAATTTTTTTTGAATTCTTTTTTGTAACTGTTATTTATTTATATGATTTGTATTATCAAAAAGAATTAAAGCTATTGGCCTATATAAATATATTTAATAAAAAGTTTAAATGGGAATTCAGAATAATTTTTGATGTATTAAAGATAGTTATTTTTCATGGGACATCATTAATAATTGTATATATAATTTCAAAATTCCTTTCTCAACCCACTTATTTTGATAAGTATATATATAGAATTATAATACTTTTAATCCCCGTTAAGAATATATATTATATTTTATCAAATCTCGCTTATTTTCTAAGTGAGATTGGTTTTTTCTTTTTTCTTACCGAAAGAGTATTCAGAGAAAAAATATATTTTATTTCGATTAATTTTTCAGATAAAATAGAAAAAACTTCAGAATATGGAAGGTTATTTGAATTTGATCATTTATCATCTAAAATTCAATTTAAAGATAAAAAATCACTAAATAAATTATTAATGTCAATAAAAAAAGCTTATAATATTGTATCTTTATCAAATGAATATGATAAAATACTTTTTTATACATTAATTAAATCTTTAAAACTATATTTTTCTGCAATTATAAATCTTGAGTTTGAAAATGATGATGTTATAGACTTTTTTATAGAATATGAAAAGAAAAGTAAGAGATTTTTTTTAGATATAAAAAATAATTTTTATAGAAATATTATTGAGTTAATGGAAGAAAATAATGTTATACAAAATATGGAAATTTTTTTAAAGCAAAATTCTATAGACGTTGACAAAGAAGTAGTATTAGATAGAACAGCAAGACATAAAGATTTACTTTATTCTGTTTTTGTTTATTTGATTATAAATTTTTATTTGGAGGAAAAATACGATATTTTAATTCAACTTTTTAGTCTTTTTAATAAATATTATTATAATCCTTTTGGACATAATAAAGTTTTTGTGGATAATTATCCATATTCTTTTTTTAGAGAGATAGTGAATCTAAATAATGATATTTTAAAAAATGATATTTTTAAAAAATTATATGAATTGGAAGATACATATCCTGAAATTAGAGTTTTTGTAAAATCATTTGAGAATACAATAGAACAATATGTATCTGGAGGGATTATATGAAAAAATTTAAAATTTATAGATTTATTAATCAAAAAAATCCTAAGATTAGGAAATTTTTATATACAGTGTTATTTTTGATATCAATTTTTATATCAATAATTTTAAGTAATTTTTTATTTAAATCTGATGAATTAATAGAAAATAAAAGAAAAGAAATTGATCCAAGAAAAACAATAAATATAGATTTTAATTCGTTAAGAAAAATAGAGACCAATGAGTTAATAGATAATTTTAAAATTTATTTTTTCGATAAAGATTATATTCATATTAGAAATGAAAAAAATCTTGAATATAAAAGTATTGTCGGAAATGATATAGTAGATTTTAGTGTTTTTAAAAATAAAAGCGCAATACTATATAACAATAGAGATTTATATTATGGAGATTCAGAATTAAAGAAAAATACTCCTATTTTATTAAATACAGGAAAAGGACCTGAAATACTAACGAACATGACATATCAATATGGAGAAAACATTATTATGTTTAGTAGAGGCATTTTATATTCATACAATATTATTACAAATTCGTGGAAAAATATCTCTAAATATTTAAATTTAGAATTAATTGATAATATCAAATTTTCTAAGAATTATTTTGTAGGTATTAAAGAAAATTTATTGTATGTTTTTGATTCAAAAGCATTTAAACCTAAAAAGTTTGACTTTGAAAATAAAATTTTTGATATTACCTATAATGAAAAAGAAATTTATGTTTTAACCCAAAATAAAAAAGTATATAAAATATCTGTTGATAATGATTTTAAGAAAAGTGAAATATTTTCTCAAACGGCATTTATAGGAGATAATATTATAGGAGCAAGATTGAATAATAATATTCTTTATTTACTTACTAATAGAGGAATAAATTTTTATTCTATTTCAGAGAGAAAATGGCAATCCATTAAAATCGAGAATGTTCCAATTGATTTTTATATTAATTCTGACTTATTAATCTTAATAACTAATGATTATATATATAAAATAAATTTAATTAAAAACAATTTTAAGGTTTTAGATAAATTAAAATATGAAAAATTTTATCATTTCAATGGCAAAGATTTTTATTATTTTAAAGAAGGGAAATTATATACTATTTCAGGAGAGAAAATATTTGAATTTCCCAAAAAAGGTTTTAAAGATTTTAATCCTCATAACATAAAAGAAGTTTATTATTCTAATAACAAGTTATTTCTTTTATCAGATAATACAATTTATGAATATTCTTTTAACAAAAGAGAATATAAAATTATTACTAATGATTATATGAAAACAATTTATTCAAATAATAATATTTATTATTTACTTAAAAACAAAGAATTATATAAATATGATTCAAAACTCGAAAAATCAAAACTTATTTCTAATAAAGTAAATGATTTTGATATTTTTCAGGATAAGATTGTTTATATAAGAAATGATTATGTTTTATCTAATGGTAAAAAATATTTTATGGGATTGGATGATTTTTATCTAGATGACTTAATGCTATTAAGAAAATTTGATAATAGAATAATTTTAATAAATGAAAATGGTTTTATTATTTTTAATGATGAAAATAAAAGTATTGAAAAAAAATTTGATTTTAATGAAAATCCTCAAAGGGTAAAGGTTTTTGATAATTCGAATTTTGCAGTTATTTTTGAATCAAAAATATTATTTATTAATATAAAGGGAGACTTAATAAAAACTATAAATATATTAGATAATCAAATTATTAATGATAAAGGTGATTATATTGTTTTAAAAACAAAATCTAATTATGAAGAAAATTATAAATTTTATGATAAATCTGGTAATGAAATTAGTTATAAAAACAAAATTTTACCAGAAAAAAGTATTATAAATTTTTTTGCTTTAAATGATTATATTGTTTTTCAATATGAAAATGGAGACGTTTATACTTTAAACCCAAAAACTTTTAAGGTGGAAGTATTGCCTGCAAAATATTTTGGAAAAATAACTAATATTAAAGAAGTTAATGGTAAGTATTATTGTATTTCTGAAAATAATTTAGTTGAATTTTATTCGAAAAAAATAGTTGAAAAAGATGTAAAAGATTTTACGTCATTTAATAATAATCTTTTAATATTAAAAAAATCTGGATATTTGTTATATAATGGAGACAAATTATTTTTGGGTAGTTTATCAAATGCATTTAATAATAAATATATTACTAGTTCATTATATGAAGAAAATGGTAAAAAATACTTTGTGATAATACATAATAAAGGAATTGAAAAAATAAACCTATCAAATTTTAATATTATAACTTTAAATAAAAATATTGTAAATGCAAGTTTTGTCAATGGAAAACAATCTTTTATATATGATGGAAATAGTTTGTTTTTATTTGATGCTAATAATATGAATATTATTAGATTAAAAGGTCTTAAAACAAATAATTATTCATTTAATAAAAATAAGATGTATTATAAAACTAATACTGAAATAAAAAGCATTGATTTTAATAAAAACGAAAAGGTTGAAAAAAGTTTTTATTCGAATAATGTAATTCCAAATTTGAAAGGTGATTTTAAAAAAGTTTATTACAATGATGGATTTATGTATATGTTTGGAGACGATTTTTATGCTATATATAATATAAATAAATTGAAATGGGTTTCAGTCAGAAATAATATTAAGATTAAAAAAGTTAATTATATAGAAAACAAAGTTTGTGCTGTGATAAATGATCAAAGTGGATATTTTATAAAAGAACATTTTGATATAGCAAATATTCCGGAATTTAATGAATACACTTCATATGATGAGTATTTTAAAAATACAAATACTTTTATTGATAACATTTATACAATCAATGTGTTAGGAGATTATGTTTTTGTAGTAAAAGATGATGGTTTGCTTTATTATTCCAATAAATTACATTCATGGAATTTTCAAAAAATTTCTGGAATTATTAATGCGTATAATTTTGAAAATGGTGTTTATATATTTACAAAATCAGGAGTTTATAAATTTAAAATAAATAATGATTATATTGATCAAAAGTTTCTAAATGAAACATTTGGCTCTTATTCGTTTTCTGATTTTATAGTATTAAAAAATAATAATTCATATAAGGTATTTAACAAAGAATTAGAACTTGTTTATAATAGAAATATTTATAAAAGAGAATTTAATGTGTTAAAAGATATTTATTATATATTTGGAAGATTGTATTTTATATCTACAAAAGGTATATATACAGAAAAAAATGAAAAAATTGTTGGAAGTATAAAAAAATATTTTTATGTAGATGATAAGCTTTATATTTTAATAAATGATGATTTGTATGAAACATCTGAAAGTGAAACTTTTAAATTAATTTATGAAAATGTAGAAGATTTTAATATTTATAAAGATAAATATATTGTTCTATTTAAAAATGGTAATGTAAAAACAAACATTTCTAATTTTGCTGATTATAAGATAGAAGGAAACATTATTTTTGCTTATAATGATGATAATAATATATATTTAATTTCCGAAAACGGTTATTTATACGAATATAGGATAAATATTCATAATATATCAAATTATAAAAAAATAATAAATGAAAATAAAATTTTTAATTTAAGGTTACAAAAAGATATTTATACAAAAGATGATTATATTGTATTAGAAAGTAATACAAAGTTTTATGTTTATAAACTAAACGAATTATTAAGAGGATTCTATGAAGAAGAAAAAAGATTTATTTTTGAGTTTGATAAGACAAATCAAAAAGATGCTTATGTAATTGTTTATAATAATAAAGTTTATTTGATGTCAAAAAACAAATTAATTTCTTATTCTGAAAATAAAGAAATTGATACTGATAAAATATTTATAAATAAATTAATTAATGAAAAGATAGAATTGATATATAAAATCAATAATATTTTTTACATTAGAACTAAATCTGGATTTTATGTAATGGATAAAAATTTTGATATAGATAATATTGAATTAAATGATTTCAAAATGTATGATTTTTTGAATAAAAAAATTCTTAAATTAGATGATAGATTATATTTTGATGAAAAAGAATTAAAAAAAGCAAATATTCCCTATAAGTCAAATGCATATAAATTAGGGAATAAAATAGTTTTTATGGATGATAAAGTAGTATATTATGATGGTATTTTTGAAAAATATGATAATTTTATTATGTTTGATAATTTTTTCGTAATTAGAGCAAAAGATAAAATTAGAATTTTTACAGAAAATGGCGAATATGATTTTGAAAAGTTTGTTTCTTTAATAAAAAATATTAAATACGGCAATAAGAATATTTTAGTTGATAAGCTGTCATTTAATGAAAGTAATAAAACAATATATATTTATTCAAACAGCATTTTACCTAAGAAAAAACTTTTGATTTCTATTAAACTAAATGATGAAATTAGCAATGCTGGAAACATAATAAATTTTAATGATTTTATAAAGAACATTTTTACTCAAAAAATTACCCAAATAGGTTTATATTATGATGAAAATAAGTTAAAAATATTAGATAAAAGATCGAATTCAAAATATGTCAAAATAGGGTATTATAAATATAATAATTTTTATATAATGAATAATAAAGAATTTGTTAGAGATAAAATATATAGATATACTAATATATATGAATTTTCAAATAAACTAATATTGGTTAATGAAAAAGAATCATTCCCATATTTGACTGAAATAAATAATTATGGTGGATTAGTTGTTACAGAAAATGGAAAAATGAATTATTTGAAATCAAATATTAGCAATATTATAATTAATGGAAATGCTTTACACAATAAAATCTATTTTAAAAATATAATTTTGAAAAAAAATCAGTTGTTGATAAAAACTAATATAAGTAATTTATACATAGATATTGATGGTAAAAATCACATTATTAAGGAAAATAATGATGAAATAATATTGCCAAAAGAAATGCAAAAACTCAGCTACATAAATATTTATGGAAAAAAAATAAATATTAATAAATTAAGATCAAAAAATGGTAAATTAATTTTTGATAGTTTCCTCAGCGTGGGTTTAAACTATTCTAACAAAAACACCGAATATTATGGTATAACAAAAGATTTTGGCATTATTAGAATAAATGATGGAAAATATTTTAAATTTAATACGAAAATTCTAAAAGTTTTTAATAATTTTAATGGTAAAATAATTTTAAATACCATAACAGAAAAATATTATACTTTTGTAAATGATTCTATTGAAATAATTGATCCGAATTTAATAAAAAGAATTGATCAAGAAATATCTTTTGGAGAAAATATTATTGTAAGGCCGCTTATTGTTGATTTGAATAATATTAAAAAAATTAAATTTTTTGATAAGCCTTTTGGAATAAATGATGTATATTATAATGGTTTATTTGATTTTGAAATTCCAGAACAATATGTTTTTAATAATGGAAAAATTTTATTTCAAAAATATGGAATAATTTATTCCTATGAATCATTATTTAAAATGGTAAAAATCTTAAATACATCATTTAATCAAATAGGAAGTATTGGCGATAAATTAATGGATTTGAATAATTACTTTAAAAAATACATAGTTAATATTGATTTAATAAATTCAACTATTTCCAAAAAAGAGAGTAATTCAAATAATTTACAAATAAATGGAATAAATGTATATAAACCGGAAACAGAAAAAATAGTTAGAGTAATTACTAATGAATATGAAACTTATATAATAACACAGTTTAATATATATAAAGTTGATAATGAATTAGTAAAAATTAGAAAATTAGATAAAAAAATTATTGAAGCCCAATCATTGTTGGATAAAATTCTTGTTAAAACAATTTCTCAAACTTATATTTATGATCCACGAAAAAATATTTTTGAAATATATGATCAAAGAAAAATTTCTATAGATTTAGATAATAAAAAAATGTATTTAGATGATTTTGATGTTAAAATATTTAATGAATTTTATGACATAAAAGATTTGAAAGTTTCTAATGAATTATTTGGTCTTTTTAAAATAGATAAAATTGCTGTTTCCAATGATAAGTTTTATTGTTCAACAACTTCGAATTATTTATTTGAAATAAATAATAATAAGGTGAATTTACTGAGTATTTTTGATAAAATAGAAGAATTATATTCAATAGGAGAAAAGATTATTGTAAATAATTCTTTAGCTTATGAAAATAACAATTTTGTGGTTTTAGATGATGTAGATTTAAATAGATTAAAGGGAATTTATGATATATTGATAGATTATAATAATTATGAAATAATTGTTTCGGAAGATGAAGAATTTAATATTGTTAAAGAAAACAAAAAAGAAAATTATAATAAATTATTTTTCAATACAATACTTGGAATTACAGAATTAGAAAATACAGTTTATATAGTCAGCGATAAAGGTATTTTTGAAATTTCTTTAAATTTTACACCATATTTAAGGTATGAGTTTTTAATTGATGATGTTCAAAAATTTTATGGTAAAACTGTTATTAAATCTAAAGATAGATATTATTTGATTGAAAATAAATCATCAAGGTTAAAATTATCAAGTATAGACAATTTGACCTTAAATAACGTAGTGTTATTAAATAATAAGTATAAATTAAGCAATGTTTTTGATAAAATCCCAAGAATTTATTACTTTGATAATAATAATATGCTTGATTTAACAGAAAAATTTTTTGAAAAATATATTCTAATTAAAAATGGTAAATTTAATAATCTAATTTTGAAGAATAACAATATATTAATTTTCACATCAGATAATATTGAGTTATATAAGGTAAAAAACAAGTGTAATGATGCTTATGTGAAAGAAAATAATTTTATAATAGAGACAATAAATGGAAATTACATTATTTATAATAATAATGTTATAGAATATAACGATAACATTGAGTTTGTAAATTATTCTTATGATATTTTCAATAAAAAACTTTATATATCTGAAAAAAATAAGTTTTTAATATTAGGTAAGGAATTAGATAATTTAAAAAAATTAATGCCTAATTTTATATACCTAGATGAAAAATTAAATACTAATATATCTATTCCAGAATTTGGTATTTTTGATTTTAATTTCAATAAAAAAATTTTAGATAAAGAGATACTTGATAAAAAACGAATTGAAGATAAACTGTATATAAAAACTGTAAAAAAAGATATTGGATATAATTTTAAAAATGAAATTTTTATTCCAAAAACTAAAGTAATAGTGAATGACCAAGGAATAAAATTTTCAATTGCAAAAAAATTTGAATTTAATTATTATGGATTTTCATTAGAGCAATTAATTAATAATGGTACTTTTGATTTTGATAATCTTAAAAAAAATTTTGCGATTAATAGCAAAAAAATATTTGTTTCATCTGAACTAGGTGTTTGGTATTACGATATAGGATTTCCTAAATTTTTAGGCAAAACATTAGAAAATAAAAAGGTAGTAATGGAAAAAGATAAAAATAAATATAAATTAAAAGACATTGAAGAATCAGATGTATCTTTAGCAAGTTCAAAAAAAATAAGTATAACAATAAATAGTAATTTTAATTTTTCGCAAAAAGTAGATACTAAAACAAGTATTAATATTGAAAAATTTGATAAGCAATTTATCGACAATACGTTTATATTTGATATACCGAAATTTTTGTATTTATCTGATAAATTATGGATTATAAATAATATAGGAATTTTTTCAAATAATAAGATATTTAATATCTTAAATATAAAAAAATCCAACTTTGGTTCTCAAGATTATTTACTTCAAAAAAATAGTTATTATACAATAGAAGATTTTAAATTTAATAAGAAAGAAAATATATCATATAGAATGTTTGATAACAAATGGTATTGGAATATAAGCGTTTCAAAGATTGAATTTGAAAATAAATTTGATAAATACTTGAAAAGAATATATAAAATGGGATATTTTGCAGATGATATAGCAATGGATATTTATTTAAATGGTGATAAGTTATATATTAAAACACAAGACAATAAATTAATTACTTATAATAATAAATATATTGTTAAAATGAAAAACTATGAAAATGAGAAAATGGAAGAGTTTGATTTCAAAAACAGAGAAATAAATTTTTATTCTAGAAATTATAGATACTCCTATATTAAAAATGAAAAATACTTAAATGTTGAAAAAATTTCTGAAATTGGAGTGGGAAAATGAGTTATATTTATGAAGGAACAATTGATGAAATGGAAACTAAAACAGAAGCTTTATATGAAAGTGATACTATAACTGAGATAAATAAAGCTGATAGTGAAAAAAGTATATCAAATAAAGAAGATAAATTTGATAAATTTTTAAAATGGATTCAAAATACCTATCAAATAGAAAAAGAAATTGACAAAGGAAGCTCAAAAAAAAGAAAATTTTTAATAAAAAATAATGAAGGTGAATTATATTTTTTAAAAGTTGTAGAGAAAATAAATAAAAAGGTATTAGATGAAATTTATTTAATAATTAAAGAATATCCGAATAAATTCCTTACACCAATAGAAACTGGTGAAAAAAAAGGTTTTTATTACGAAATATATAAGTATTATCAACAAGGAACCGTAAAAGAAAATTTATCTTTTGTTAAAAAAAATGTAGAAGAAGTAATATTTCAATTAAATGAATCTTTAAAGATACTACATAAAAATAATATAGTACATACAGACTTAAAACCTTCTAATATTATAGTTGACGGTGATAAATTTTTGATAACAGATTTTGAAATAGCTGCAATAATTAAAGAAGATTTGGAATATGGAAAGCGTAAAAAGGGTATAGGCAGCCCATATTATACGGATTTATACTTATTTGAACTAGGATATGTAAAAAAAACTGCAGATTATTGGTCTCTTGGAATGTTAATATATTATATAATCAAAGAGGGGGAATTCCCTTTTTATGACGAAGAAGTATTTAAAAAAAGTGTAAAAAAAAATGGAGGGATAGTTGTTGATGACGTTGAGTTGAAATACACAAAATTGTTAATCGGCTTGTTAACTTATGATCCTGATAAAAGAATTGGGTATGAGGAAGTAAAAAAATGGTTAGAAGGAGATAATTTTGAAACCGTTTTTGACAATAAAATTGGAATAAATTTTGATGGAAAAATAATAAATTCATTGGAAAATTTAGTTAAATATTATATAAAGGATTATGAAAAGGCACGTGAGCACTTTAAAAAAAGATTATTGAATAACTTAAAGGAGCTCAATAGAAAAAAAGAATTTGATGAAATAGAAAGATTACTAAAAAAGGATAACTTATCTATAGATGATAAATTGTCTCTATTTATGACAAATTATTATAATAATAGAAAAAGCAATATAACACCTATATATTATGGAATAAAATTAAATTTTAAAAATATAAAAATATTAATCGAAAACTACATTTATAACAAAGTTGATGAAAAAGGTATATTGATGATATTGGAAAACAAATGCAGAATGTCCAAATCTAAAAGAAAAATATATTTACAATGTGTATTAAAATTAATTGAGAATATTATTAATTTATATAAAGAAAATAAAATTTCTCCAGAATTTAGATTTTTAATAGCAATATACAATTACTATTATAGTAATAAAAATAAATTTAAAAATATTATGGATGTGCATAAGTTGCTTTTGAAAATTGAACAAATAGGGATAATAGATTATTTAAATAAAAATAACGATTATCTTGAAGAAAATACAATATTTAAATTATTTAGTTTTCTTTTAAAACTTGAAAATATAAAGGTGTTTATTATAAAAGATAATTTTGAAATAAAGAGTGAAGGTATATATTTTATTGAAAATTCAAATAAAAAGATATTTTTAAATGTTGCAGATAATAATTTAAATTTATTTTTCTTAGGAAATGAGAAAAAGAAACCGATTGTATCAATTAACAATAGTGAATTTAATAATACTAAAATAAGCTTTTTAAATTTAAATTTAGAAATAGATTCCTATTTAACCTTTAGTAATAATAGTGAAATTATGATAAATAATTGTACAATAAAATCAAAAAAGTTTCCTTTTTATTTAGTAAATTCAAAAGGAAACTTTTCAAATAGCATATTTGATGTAAATTTTAGAGCTATTTATGCTAAAAATTCTGATTTGTTTATAAATAATGTGACTATAAATTCTTCAAATGATGGTATTATAATTGATAAAAAATGTAAAGTAAGTAAGGATAAAATAACATATAATGTAAAAAAACATAAAATTTTCGAGATTATTTAATAATGCATATTATTAAATATAACTATAAAAGATAAAGAATATATATAATTATCAAAACATTGTATCAAGTTCTAAAAATCAATACTTTCTAAAATATTATAATAAAAAAATTAAATATATAAAAGAGTTAAGTACTACATTTTTAAACTTTAAGGAGGTAAAAAATGAATACAAATTATATCTTGAATTATTCTTTTTATAGAAGTAATTTGGAAAGCCTTTTTGAATACTTTTCAAATGATGAAATCAATGAAATATTTTTTATTTCTTTAAGAGAAGCTATTAATGTAACTTTTAAAAATAAAACTATAAGTATAAAAAACTTTTTAATTTTATTTACACAAAATACTATTAAAACTGTAAAATACTTATACAAGACAATTAAAGAAGAAAAATTCGGTAGTTTTAAAAAGATATTTTTAGATGTAAAGGATGTTACAATAAATAGAATTAAAAAAATGGAAATTTTGTGGAAAAAGATGCCATTTTCTGAAAAGAAAGAAGCATTAATTGATTTCTTGATAATTTCTTTTTCTACCTTAATTGTTGGCGGTGGATTTGATATGGAAGGTGGAGTTCCGGATTTAGATTTAAAAACAGGTATAGGGAATCATAGAAACTTATTTACCCATACAATTTTATTAGGTTTTTCTTTAGAATTAGCGTTAAGGTTTATAGGTAATATTTTAATTAATTTAGAAAAAAAGGGAATAGAACCAGAATCTGAATTTTTATCGAAAGTATTATCTTTTGTTAAAGATAAACATGAAAAAGCTATACAAGGTATGTGGTTAGGATTATTTTTCCATTATTTAAAAGATGCAAATCTTTTTTCAAATAAGGTTAAACCATATGTTGGATTAAAAGGTTTTAGTATGAAAACTCATAAAAACTTATTTGCTTCTAATGCAATTTTATCGGTTATTTTTGCAATTAATTCTGATAAAAATAAAAATTTTCTAGAAGATAAACATTAAAGTCATGTTTTTACCTAGTTTTAATATATATATTTGTTATTTGGACCGTGTATAATTAAAATAGAAAATTATAATATATATAATAACTATTTAAGTATAATAATTATTAGTATGGTTTGATTTAGTTCTTGTTGTATTGTATAGCATTGATGATTCTAATGTTGATTTAGAAAAAATATTGATATAAAATATTTCATAGAAAAAACATTTTGAAAATAAAAAACATTTTGTCTCATATATAGGACTTGATCCAACAATCTCTCAATCAATAAAATACAGAAAAAATAAAAAAATATCAAAAAAAGGGAATAGCCATTTAAGACATATATTTTCATTATGGATCATAAGAGTTTTAAAATACATACCAGAATACAAAGAAAAATACAACGCTTTAATTAAAAGAGGGAAACCAAAAAAAGTTACCCAAATAGCAATAACTAAAAAATTGGCTGAATTAGTATATACATTATGGAAAAATAATACCGAATTTAATCCAGAATATTTAAAACTTAAAACGGCATAATTATTTTAAATAATACACAAAACCTAAACTAATTTACAAAAAACAAATAGTTTAGTTTGAATTATTGCAGCATTGCTTGCTGTAAAAAGGGTGGTTTTTTTACAAAATATCAAAAAATAATTTATTATAATTTTTATATTTTATCTCTTGACTTTTTAGAGAATACACCCTAATGTTTATAACAATATATAAAAAGAAACATATAAGGAATATTAATTTAACAATATTGCAAATTCAGAAACCAGCTTAACCAAAGAAATTGATATAGAAAATCGCGCGGAAAACATTAACGGAATATTACAACGTCTAAAACAAGCTTGACAAAAGAAAAAGAGAATAGTATAATTATATTGAAAATCATTCCGGACCTATGTTAAAAAATGTAAAATTACGCAAATACGCATGAATAAAGGGAAGTTAAAAAACAGGTTCGGAGGCTGATTGTAAGCGGTTTTTAGAAGATTTTTTATAAAAAACAAAGAAAAAATTGAAAATAAAAAACAGGTCCGGAAAAATGGCCTCTAAAAGCATCTAATAATAACTATTCTGGAGACCAAGTCTCGGAAAGGAACTACTCTCTGAAAGAGATAGAAACAATTAAAAGCCGGCGGCGGGATCCGGCTTTATTGTTATTCTCGGAAAGGAACTACTCTCTGAAAGAGATAGAAACTAAGGGAATTCTCCTCTGATTTCCACCCAGCCGTTTTCATGCTCGGAAAGGAACTACTCTCTGAAAGAGATAGAAACAACTTTTATAAATATTATCCCCTTTGATTATATCTTTTGTTCTCGGAAAGGAACTACTCTCTGAAAGAGATAGAAACTATATTTCGAATATTTCAATATGGTCAAATACAAATGTTCTCTCGGAAAGGAACTACTCTCTGAAAGAGATAGAAACTCGAGAACTTCCTCTTGAAGTTCCCAAAGCTTTTCTCTTTGCTCGGAAAGGAACTACTCTCTGAAAGAGATAGAAACGCGAACGTTGCTGCCCACGACGTAACACAATACTTTTTTACTCGGAAAGGAACTACTCTCTGAAAGAGATAGAAACTCTTTGTTCCGTCTTTCCAGTAGATTTTTACATATGTGTATCTCGGAAAGGAACTACTCTCTGAAAGAGATAGAAACATATTGATTTTAGCAACTTCATATATAATTTTTTTGTTGCCCTCGGAAAGGAACTACTCTTTGAAAGAGATAGAAACCGTACATGTTATCTCCTCCTTTTTTTATATTTCGAAACTCGGAAAGGAACTACTCTCTGAAAGAGATAGAAACCATGAAATGACCATCGCTGAAACCATTCTTTTCAAATCCTTCTCGGAAAGGAACTACTCTCTGAAAGAGATAGAAACTTTTTCCCTTTACCAGTTTTGATAGCATAATGGGCAACGTTCTCGGAAAGGAACTACTCTCTGAAAGAGATAGAAACTTTCATAGTTGGAACATCATTTGCATAAACAACTGCAACATCTCGGAAAGGAACTACTCTCTGAAAGAGATAGAAACTATTTAGCGGTTCCGTTTTTTAACACTTTAAACTTTTTTCTCGGAAAGGAACTACTCTCTGAAAGAGATAGAAACCCATCAACGAACGAGGTTGCGAATGGTTTTTGTTCGAGTTCTCGGAAAGGAACCACTTTCTGAAAGAGATAATAAAAGAAATAGAAGATTTATGTTATAATAAAAATGAAAAACAAATATGAAGATGATATTTACCCTTTAATGGAATAAAAAGATATGGATTAGTGAAAAAATATATACTTGACTATCCAAATCTGGAAGTAAAAAACTCATTCTCAAAACTAATATTAGAAGCGAACTATGGACTAAAAGAAGACGAATTAGAAATAATAAATGAAATATACATAAAAATAGCAGAAAATGACGTAAAAGGATTAATAGAAGAAATAAAAAAAATAATAAGTGCAATACCATATAATCTACACAAAAAAGAAGAAAAGTATTATCATTCATTAATATACACAATAATAGCATCAGCAGGAATAGATGTAAAAGCAGAAGAATTAACAAACTTAGGGCGAAGCGACCTTGTAATAGATTTTGATAAAAGGATATATCTTTTTGAAATAAAAATAGACAAAAATGCAGAGGAAGCGATAAACCAAATAAAAGAAAAGAAATATTATGAAAAATACAGTGGAAAAGAAATATATATAATAGGTATAAACATCAATTCAGAAAAAAGAAATATTGAGGATTATATAATTGAAAAGATATAACTTATCATAAGAAACCTTTGAACATTTTTACTTTATATTTACTTTTGCTTAATTAGTTTGTAAAAATAAATATGTATAATAAGTTTGTAATTTCAAAGGCTCAATATCCGTAAATTGGAGAGTCTTGTTGTAGCATAAGTGTATTATGTTGCAGCAAGACTCTTTTTTTATTCTAAATTCTTAAACAAAGGGGTGATATTTATATAATATTATAATTTAATTTCCAAAGGCTCATACAGCAAAATTTATTATTTAGCATACTTTTTTTGCAAGATAAATCGAGCCTTGTTATTTCCCTCCTCCACAAAGGGAATGGAAAAGTAAAAAATATTGCGAATTCAGGAAAACAAGAACAATTAAAATGTTTTAGCAAAAAAGTATCAAAAAGAATAATTTCTTATTTTTTGCTTATTTTTCAAAGACTCTAACAGCAAAACAATTATATATTAGCAATTTGCAAGTATTTTTTTTGTTTGATAATTTTGTGTGTTTTATTTTTATTCAAAGAATACAATCATATTTATTTAAAACAAACATCAAAGAACAACCTTATTTTAAGAGTCTTGATTTTAATTCGGTTAAATAATAACATTAACAAAAATGTGGAGGAGGGAATATTATGGAAAATAAATTTTTAAATTCTTTAAAAAATGAGGGTAATATATATTACACTGAAAATGGAGCAAAGTCTTTAAAGGAAAGTGGAAGTTCTCTTGTGGACTTTTTCTTTCGTTGTGGAGTATTGATGAATAGTCCAAACAGATTTGAAAAGTTATTTTTAAATGCATTTGTAGAAGATAAAGAAAAGGCTATAAGAATATTGTTTTATTCAAGGGATATAAGAGGCGGACAAGGTGTTCGAAGGACATTTAGATATGTATTAAAAAAGATAGGGAATCTATATCCAGACATAGCAAAACAAATAATAAAATATGTACCGGAATATGGTAGATGGGATGATTTATATGCCTTTGTAGGAACAAAGGTAGAAAGAGATGCATTTGAATTTATGTATAGTCAAATAATAGAAGATATAGAGAATTATAAGATAAAAAGACCAATAAGTTTGTTGGCAAAATGGTTGAAGTCAGAAAATACAAGTTCTAAAAAATCGGTGGAACTTGCGAAAAAAACGCGTCGTTATTTTAAAATGGATTCAAAAACATATAGAAAGATGTTGTCAGAATTAAGGAAATATATAAAGATAGTGGAAAGAGATATGAGTGAAAATAAATGGGAAGAAATAGAATATGAGAAAGTACCATCTCGAGCAATGAAGAAATATTATAATTCCTATAAGAGACATGATGGAGAAAGATTTGAAAAATATATTGAAGAAGTAAAACAAAACAAGAAAAAGATAAATGCGGCAACACTATATCCACATGATATAGTGAGTATGGTGATAGATGAAGAAAATGACACGGCAGAAGCGTTATGGAAAAACTTACCAGATTATAATATAGAAGAAGATGCAATAGCTGTAGTAGATGTATCAGGTTCAATGTATGGACAACCAATAACAGTAGCGATATCATTGGGAATATACTTTGCAGAAAGGAATAAAGGTAAATTTAAAAATAAGTTTATAACCTTCTCTGCAAACCCAGAACTACAGGAAATAAAAGGTGAAACATTATATGAGAAAGTTCAAACATTATCAACGGCATATTGGGATATGAATACAGATTTAATAAAGGTGTTTAAATTAATATTAAACACAGCAGTAAAATATGGATACAATGATAAAGAATTACCAAAGAAGATATACATAATATCAGATATGCAATTTGATATAGCTGTGGAAGATAATTATAATACGAATTATGAAACAATAAGGAAGATGTATGAAGAAAAAGGGTACAGCATACCTAAAATAGTATTTTGGAATGTGAGTGAATATGGGAACGATGTTTCTGTAAAATGTGATCAAAATGGAACTGCGTTAATATCTGGATATAATCCAGTGATATTAGAATATATAATACAAGGGAAAGATGTTAATCCATATGAGTTAATGGAAAGAGTAGTGGATTCTGAAAGATATAAAAATATAGTAATAAATTGAACTTTAAATTAAAACCAGCCATTATAAATATTAAATATATGGCTGGTTTTTTTATAAAAATAATTAGAGAATTGTAAAACTAAATAGACTTGAGTAAAAGGTTTTATTTTTTAAGGGGGGATCTTTTTGTATGAATTAAGATATGGAATTATTTTTTTATTTAGAGAAGTTCTGTAATATTTTTTACCTGAAAAACTTTTGTATTTTTTGGAATGCTATTTTCAGGAACAAAATTCAGAACTTTATTGCAAATTTGAATTTCTAATGTTTTATTGATATTCGAGCTGATGTTGTTTTTGCATATTGGCAATATATAACAATTAATTCACTCTTATTGGGGTTATATTTTTTAATAGAAAATCTTTTTCTTTTTGTTCTTTATTATTTTACCATCTGCAATTGATGAAAAAAGAAAATAGAATATGATATAATTCCACTGGAGGTGGAACAGATGAAAAAGAAAATACCATATGGAGAACAGAATTTTGAAAGATTAATAAAACAAAATTATTATTACATAGATAGAACAAAATATATAGAAAAATTAGAATCATTAAATGAAAAAAATATAGTGTTTTTAAGACCGAGGAAATTTGGAAAAACATTGTTTTTAGATACACTTGCAAAGTATTATGATATCAATTATGCAGAGAAATTTGAAGAATTATTTAAAAACTTATACATAGGAAAAAATCCAACGTCATTAAAAAACAGTTATTATATTTTAAAAATGAATTTTTCTGGAATACAAACAGAAAATAAAGAAGTATTAATAAATAGTTTTAAAAATAACATTATAGTTTCGCTTGAAAATTTCAACAATAGATATAAAGTAAAATTAAAAATAGAAAAGGAATATACAGAACCAGCAGATATACTTAGAGCTTTTTTGAATAATGCAATAGATATATTAGACAAACCGATATACTTACTAATAGACGAATACGACCACTTTGCAAATGAATTATTGAGTTTCAATCTTGATTTATTCAAAGACAGCGTAACAAAACATGGATTTGTAAGAAAATTCTACGAAGAAATAAAAAAAGGAACAGAAACAATAATAGAAAGACTATTTATGACAGGAGTAAGTCCAATAA
>NZ_AZAX01000016.1:0-45111 GCF_001021175.1 Marinitoga sp. 1155
ACATAGAAGAAAAACTAACAGAAGACAAAGACCCAGAGCCAATAGAAAGAGCAGTAATAACGATACTATCAGACGGAGAAATAGAACCATTTGCAAAAGAAATAGAAAGCCTACTGAACAAAATGGACAACAGAATATTCATGGGATTAGATGAAAAATACATAAAAGCAATAATGTATAGTTATTTAGTATTAACGCCATATGCAATGGTAAAAATGGAATATCCAGTAGAAAATGGGTATATAGACATAGCAATGTTCAAAAGATATGAAGAAGTGCCATATGAAGCGATAATAGAAGTAAAATACATAAAGCAAAAAGAATACACAGAAGAAAAATTAAAAATGAAAATAAAACAGGCAAAAGAACAAATAGAAAAATACAAGAAATCATATAAATTAAATACAAAAAATGAAACGATGAAAAAGTATATAATTGTCTTTGTTGGAAAAGAAGCAAAATAAAAGTAATAACCGAACGGAACTATCCAAAATTCTGTGCAAATTGATAATAGTTGATTAATGGAGATTATTATAAAATATTACTAAATATAGAGTTTTTTCTCACATTTTCAAAAGTTTTATATGTTTTATTAATTTTTAATAAAAAGTTAAAATTTACACTGAAATTATTTTATAATAGTTTTTTTCATCAATACCAAGTGCTGATAGTTTTCCACCATACACACATCCTGTATCTATATCTATACTTATAATTTTATTTTTTTCATTTTTATGAAAATATATTTCATATTTTCCTGTTATATTGAAGGTTGGTGTGTGTCCATGAATTATAATATAATATTCATATCTTTTATTTTTCATATAAAATTCATCTCTTATCCAGAGTAAATCTTTTTCATTTTGATCTGCTAATTTTATTCCATATCTAACTCCACCATGAACAAATAAATATTTTTGTTTATTTATTTGTTCCATATGATATAATTTTAAAGATTTTATAAATTTAATATATTTTTCTTCTATATTATTATTAAAACTTTTTAAGGTGGCTGATGCCCCATTTCTAAACCATACACCTTCTGCATATTTTCCTTTTTTTTCTATATAATCAATCATCATATCTTCATGATTACCTTTTAAAAAAATGGCTCTATTTTTTAATTTCATCAACAAGTCGAGGACCTTTTTTGAATCAGGTCCTCGATCAATATAATCACCCAGGAAAATTATCCTATCATTTTCCGATATTTCATTTAATATACCAAGCAAATTTTCATACATTCCATGTATATCTGATATTATCCATATCATCTTAGAAAATACCTTTCATAATCAACAGCCAGATAGATGATATTATAACACCATAAACAGGTGAAAAAATCCATTCTTTAGATTTTTGTTTTACGATAAAAAATCTATATAATAAACCAGCAAATATTGAGATTAATACCCATTCTATTTTAAATTTACTGAGAAATATATATATTGCCAGTCTTTCAGAAGCACCTGCTGTATCTTTTATCTGTTTATCAATGATATTATATGTTCTTTCAATAAATGAACCAAAACTTGTGGCAACCATCATTCCAATTAAATAATATATAAATTCATTTGAAATATATGAGTTCATATAAACTTTATAAAATATTAGATTAATAATCAAAGCACCTATAAGATATAAAATTTCTCTTTTTAAATTTGTTCCTTTTATTCTATATATATCAATAAATATATGATATGTGATTAAAACTAAAAAAGCTATTATCCCAAAAGGATTTTTTAATGAGTCAAATGTAAATGCTAAAATAGATATAATACTCCACGCTATATGTGTTGTTAAATTATTCTTTGATTTTAATTTTTCAGAATATACATTAGAAAATGCATGATCTGCAACAAAATGAGATAAAAATCCATGTAAAGGTATCATTATTTCACCTGCTTTTTTGCCACCATTTGTTCTATAAAATATTGATGAACTGAAGGGTCATCTTCTATTTCTGGATGAAATGAGGCAACTAAAATATTATCCTGTCTAACAAGAACTGGTGCATCCTTGAATTCTATTAATCTTTCAATATTTTCTCCATATTTTACTATTTTTGGAGCTCTTATAAATGTAACTTTTATATCTTTTCCTTGAAAACTTAAAATCTCCTCAAAAGAAAATACCTGTCTTCCATATGCATTTCTTTCAACATATATATCTATTAATCCCATTGTTTCTTGTTGGGGATAATTAGCTATCCCCTTAGAAACAACTATCATTCCTGCACATGTTCCAAAAACTGGAAATCCATTCATGGCTTTTTTCTTTAATTCTTCCCATAAACCAACTTTTTTCATCAGTTTTGATATAGTAGTACTTTCACCACCAGGTATTATTAAACCAGCAACATCATTTAAGGTTTCTATAGATTTAACTCTAACGGGTGTATGTCCTATTTTTTCAATCATATTTGCATGTTCACGAATATCTCCCTGAACACCCAATACACCAATTTTCACCTTACCAACCTCTTTCCTGTAAATGAACATCCAATTGGTCTATTTCCAATCCCTCCATAGCTTCACCAACATCTTCGCTTATTTTTGCCAATTTCTCTGGATCATCATAATGTAACACGGCTTCAACTATAGCTTTTGCCATTTTTTTAGGTTCTTTTGATTTAAAAATACCTGAACCAACGAAAACCCCATCTGCACCTAATAACATCATTAATGCAGCATCTGCCGGTGTTGCTACACCACCTGCTGCAAAATTAACTACAGGTAGTCTTCCTAATTTCTTAACCTCTGCAACTAAATCAACAGGAGCTCCAATTTGTTTTGCATAAGTTACCAATTCTTCCTCTGGCATATTTTGAACTAATCTTACTTCATCCATGACCTGTCTCATATGTTTAACCGCTTCTACAACATTTCCTGTTCCAGCTTCACCTTTTGTTCTAATCATTGCAGCACCTTCTGCTATTCTTCTTAAAGCTTCACCTAAATTTCTTGCTCCACAAACAAATGGTACTTTATAATCATGTTTGTTTAAATGATATTTATTATCAGCAGGAGTTAAAACTTCTGATTCATCTATAAAATCCACACCTAAAGCTTCTAAAATTCTTGCTTCAGCAATATGGCCAATTCTAACCTTTGCCATAACTGGAATTGAAACTGCTTCCATTATTTCTTTTATTTTAGAAATGCTTGCCATTCTTGCAACTCCACCAGCTTTTCTAATATCTGCAGGAACTCTTTCAAGTGCCATAACGGCAACTGCACCAGCTTCTTCAGCAATTTTTGCTTGTTCTGCTGTTGTTACGTCCATAATAACACCATTTTTAAACATTTCTGCAAACCCTTTTTTTACCACCCATGTACCTTTTTCCATTTTATATGCCTCCCTTTTCTTCCCAATATTTTTTTGAAATTGTAGTTAATCGGGATAAATCACCTTTTTTTCTTCCAACCTTTGCACAATGTTTTCCGTTAACCTCAACGATATCTGCTGTAAAATCTATTTTTTCTTTTAATAATTTTGAACCAACACCATAACTATCTACGGGAACATCTAACGTTTCAAATAATTTAATTTTTTCAGCATCAAATCCTCCAGAAACAAGTATTTTTAGATTTTTTAACCCATTGCTATCAAAAATCTGTCTTGCTCTCCATACTAATTCCGGATTTACTCCTAATGATGATCTATCTTTTGGTATTACGCTTTTATCCCGGAGACTTCCAGATGTATCAAATCTAACTCCCCATATTTTATTTTTCCCTTCACCTATTATTATAGATGGATCTGTAATACCTGGCTTAAATGTTTTTCCAGTAATATATTCATAAAATTTCGATACTAACTTTAATGTTGTTCCAATAACATCATTATCCCAATCTACAAGTACTATTCGATTTACCTTTTCATCGATATGTTTATCAAAAGCTATAGCTGCTTCTGTTGTATCGCCGTCATATGATGCAATTAATGCATGAGGAATTGTCCCCATTGATTCAACACCCCAATAATCTGCATTAGCATCTGTTGACACACCAAATGCACCAGCTTTTAAAGCGGCGTAACCATCAGTAGCTTGTACCCAGAAATGGTCGAATCTTGCACTGAAAAATAGTATAGGCTTCCCATTCGCAACATCTACGACTTTTTTTACAGCTGTTGCGGTTGATGTAGCCCTTGCAAGTACTCCGAGTAATATTGTTTCTAAATATCCAAAATAAGCTGGATCTCCTTCTATAGTAAGAATTGGTTCCATATTATTTGCAATATCGCCATCATATAAGGCTTTTACTTCTATTTCATTCCATTTATCTACCCATAAATCATTTAGCATCATTCTTAAATCCCATTTTTTTGATGTTATCTTCAAAAGTTCATCTTTATCCATATTATGTGCTGCATTTTGAAGTGCTTTTTCCAGATTTAAAATTTGGTTAAATAAATCATTTGCTTTTTCTTCATTCTTATAATATCCTGTTCCAAAACGTAAAATTGCTAATGCTTCATCAATCCCAACCACAACACAGTCTTTTCTTGGAAAATATTGGTAAAGCACGTTAACGTGCTTTTTGTCTTTTTTCAAAACCTCAACATATCTCGTAAAATATTTATCGGAATAATACCCCATTCTTATTCTATCAATAGGGACTTTAAAAACTTTTGGATGTAGTCTTTTTGACAATTTAATCACCTCAAATTAATTATATATTTAAATTTATTCTTAAATGTTTTATATTCGTTAAAGTTTGTTATATGAAATTATTCTGTCATTTTCTATTATTAAACCTTCAAGTCTTAAAAAATATTTTTTTAATTCAGATTTTCCGCCATAATTTCCAAGAATACCTTTATTTTTTATTACACGATGACATGGAAATATTAAAGGTAAAACGTTTTTAGCCATAATACTACCAACTGCCCTCGATGCGTATGGATGGCCTGACATTATTGCTAACTCTTTGTATGAAACAACATTTCCAAACTTCACTTTTTTTAAAGCGGTAAGAACATCTTTTTCAAAATCACTTTTATAATGTATTTCATATGGAATTTCATTTAAGACATCTTTTCCGGACAAATACTCTTTAATTTTATAATAAAAATCTTTCGTGTATGCATCATAATACTCTTTAGCTGCTGCAGAAAATTCTATTTTAAAAATTCTATTGTTTTTCACAAATCCTATTATACTACTATAATTAACATTTATAACAAATTTATTCATTTTATCATCTCCATTGTATACTTTTATTGTAGTATACCAAAAAATCTTTGATATTCATATACTAATATATTTCAAATATAGACAAATAATCCTTAATATTAATTAAAAATTTTTAATTATGAAATTTTTTTCATGGTTATATATTTTAATTGAATATTAGTTTTTTAAATGAAATAATGTTATAATTACAATAATAGAATTATTTAAAAGGAGGAGTTTTATGACTACAGGATTTTTAGGTACCTTATTATGGTGGATTTTTATTTTCTACATATTAATGGGACCACAAATGAAGTTTGCACAATTAATCGCCGGAAGAAAAGCATTATTATCCTCTTTATCAAAAAAAAGAAACTCTACTGTTATTACTTTAATTCACAGACAGGAAAGTATGGGTTTTTTAGGTTTTCCTTTTTATAAATATATAAATGTTGAGGATAGCGAAGAAATTTTAAGAGCTATTAGAAAAGCACCAAAGGATAAACCTATTGATTTAATTATACATACTCCAGGCGGACTTGTTTTAGCAGCTACACAAATAGCTAAAGCTTTACATGATCATCCAGCCGAAACAAGAGTTATTGTTCCACATTATGCTATGAGTGGTGGAACATTAATTTCTTTAGCTGCAGACCAAATTATTATGGATAAACATGCTGTGTTAGGTCCTGTTGATCCACAATTAGGTCAAAACCCTGCACCAAGTATTGTTAAAGTTGTAGAGCAAAAAGGTGTGGATAAGGTTGATGATCAAACATTAATATTAGCAGATGTGGCAAAAAAGTCTATATCTCAAGTTCAAAGATTTATTTTTAATGTTTTAAAGAATAATATGGATGAAGAAAAAGCTAAAGAATTATCTCGAACATTAACTGAAGGAAGATGGACACATGATTATCCAATAACAGTTGAAGAAGCTAAAGAACTTGGATTAAATATTTCAACAGATATGCCTGAAGAAGTATATGCACTAATGGATTTATATTCACAACCAATTAGACAAAGAGGAACTGTAGAATTTGTATCTTATACAAATAAAAAATAGAACATCTGGTTTTAACTTTGAATAATAGGTTTTAATCACTGCAATTATAATAATATAGTATTAAAATTTTAAATATATATGTGTAATATGTAATAATATAAAAGTTCTGAGGATATCCCTCAGAACTTTTCGGCATAGTCGACAACTTCGACAAGTTTCGACTATCTTCGACAACTTTAATTTATATACAAATATTTACTTTTTCCTGAAAGTCTGTAAATTCCATTTTGTTCAATTATTATCCCAGTTTTTAATAATTTATCAAAAATAGAATATGCTGTAGATCGTGGAAATTTTTTATTTTCTATTGCTTTTTTTAATATTTCTTCTTTCTTACCTGGAAACAAATCTTCGTCTATCATTAATTTTTGTTTTTCTGTCAAAGAAATTTCATTTAAATATTCATTTACAATATTCTTTATTGTTTCTTCAGCAAATATTTTGTCAATTTTACTTAATTTTTTGGATAATGCTTCAAAAACTAACTTTTGAGTTATCCAAAAAGCATCTCTTGGATTACCATCAGAATAATCTACAATTAGGTCTATTACACTTTCATTAAAATAATAAATAAATTCTTTTATTCTTTTTATAAGAATTTCCTTTATTTCGCTATTAGTAAATTCTCTTAAGTATATAATATCTTTTATCACATTTTCTAAATTTCCGCTCTCATTTCTATGCATTCTATCAAATTTATATTCTCTATAAATAGAATATGGTAATGAAACCATAACAACAAAACCTTCCTTTTGTAATTCCAATTTTAAATTATCTAAAACTAATAAAACTTCTTTTTTGCTTTCTTTATCGAGTTCATCAATTATTAAAACAACCTTTTTATATTTTTTTATCAACTCATCAGTTAATTTATTCAAATATTCTTTAGCCTTAAAATAATTAAACCTTGGAGTTTTCTGTTTTTGATTAGATATATCACCATTACCAAAAAATTTAACTCCTATTGCAAATCCTTTTATATAAGATATTTCCTCTAAAATCCATTCTTTTATTTCACTGGATATTTCTATATCTTTTTCTGTTTTTGCAGATATATTATATAAAATATCGTATAATATTGTATCCTGACTTTCTCTTTGAGATAAAGAAATTTTTATAGTATAAAAATCTGTATGTATGTTATTTATAACTGTGGTTTTGCCAATACCAGTCTCTCCACATATTCCATATATACCATATGGTTGATAATTTATAATCAAATTAATCAACTCAAATTCTTTATCTCTATTAACAAGTAAATTTTTATTTTTTTCATCTAAAGGTTTATCTATAAGTCTTTCTATTATTTTTCCTAATTCCATTATTACACCTCTTTGTATAATATTATAATTTATTATTTACATATATTATACCATATTATCTTCGACATAGTCGACAACTTCGACAAGTTTCGACTATCTTCGACAATATAAGAAACTCTCAAAAATGGAGTTTCAAATTTTACTGTATCAAAAAATAAATAAGACCAGGAAATACCTGGTCTTATTTATATATCCTATGAATTTATTGAGTTATTTTCTCAGGATCAAGAACAAAAATCAATAAATCTTTTTTATTAATAATATTTTTTAAATACTTGCCGCTTGATGTAGATGATTGAATTTCTTCTGGAACAGATTCTATCTCATGAATTTCTGCCCTTTTTATTTCATCAACTTCATCCACAATTAAACCATAATCTTTATTCTGCCCTTTTATTATCACTACGTTTTTAGAATTATTGTTTTTTTTATAAAATATCTGGTTTAAATCTATCAGGGGAATTACTTCACCTCTTATATTTACAACATCTGTTGTTTTTTCGACTACCGTAACTTCCCTTACTTTTTCTATTTCTATGGCATAATGCTCTTTTAAAAGTTTGAAAATTAAATATAATTTTGATTCTTCACTCTTTTCGATAATTTTTTCTTCTTTTAATAAATCTTCTTTTATTGTTAGTCCAAGTTCATCAAATATTTTTTCTAAATTTAATAGAGCAATTATTTCATCACGTAAATGTATTACACCAATTATTTTAGAATTTTTTGAAGTTATGGGTAATTTGTTTATATCTTCCTCTTTTATACTTACGATATTTTTAATCTCTTCAACGTGCAGTCCAAATTTTATCCCATTTATTTTCGTTATTATTAACTCTTTTAAATTAATATCCCTTTTTTTAAATATGGAATTTAAATCTATTATCTGTATAATTTCACCTCTTAATGATGTAACTCCTTTTATAAATTCTGGCATATCTGGTACTGTATATATTTCTGGTTTTTTAACTATTTCCTGTACATTCTCCACAGGTATTGCCATTATCTCATTTCCTAATTTGAATTTTAGTATCTGAATTAAATTTTCATGAATTTTTTCTTTATCCTTTTCATCTTTTTCTACAAGATTTTTTAAATTAATATCAAATATTTTATCAATATCTATAACCTTATATACATTATTATTTGCTCTAATAACATTTGAATAAAATTCGGAATTTTTAAGTTTTTCTATATTCTGTTTTTCTACATTTATTATTTCTGTAGTATCGTCTACTATAACTCCAAGTTTATTTCCTTTTTTTGTTAAAATTACAATTTTATAATCATCTGTTATAACGCCTTTTAAATTTAATTTATTTTTTAGATTCATTATAGGGATTGTTTTATCTCGAAGATTTATTATCCCAATAATATAATCATCTGCTCCTGGAATTTTTACAATATTATACTTTTTTATGACCTCCTGTACATTTTCCATATTTAACGCATATTTTTCTTTGTTTAATATTATCGTTATATATTGTGGCATCTCTTCACCACCTTTCATTCAATTTATTAATCTTATATTTATATTATACAACAAAATTTGTTATTTTTCATAATATAAGTTATAATATTATTGAGATCAGTATTGGGGGGAAATTATGATTGACATGATTAAAAAGTTTATTGTAGAAAATTTAAAAAAATACAATTATAATGGAGTTGTTATAGGCATTAGTGGAGGTATAGATTCAGCAGTTGTTGGAAAACTCTGTGTAGAGGCCATTGGAAATAGCAATGTGATGGGCTTAATTTTGCCAGAAAGGGATTCATCACCTGAAACTGTTAATGATGCAAAAATGGTATGTGAATTTCTTGGTATAAAATATAAAGTCATAAATATTTCTCCAATATTAAAGAAAATTGGAGTTTATAATTTAGAACCTTCCACATTTTTTATTCCAAGAAAAATTCAGGAAAAATATGTGAGAAAGGAATTTAAAAAAAGAAACTATACAGATGATTTAATGAATAAAGGTGATAAGGATTTTTTGAAAGGATTGGCTTATTATAGAATAAAACATAGAATAAGAATGGTATTATTGTATTTTTATGCAGAGCAAATTAATTATGCTGTAATTGGTACAACAAATAAAACGGAATTAAAAGTAGGTTTTTATGTTAAATATGGAGATGATTCTGTGGATATAGAACCAATAATGCATTTATATAAAACACAGGTATTTGATCTGGCAAAAGAATTAAATATTCCAGAAAAAATAATAAGCAAATCGCCATCGCCAGATTTGATTCCCGGAATTACTGACGAATACGCCATGGGTATTACTTATAAAGATCTGGATAGGATTTTGTTAAAAATAGAGAACAATAAGGATTTATCTGATGAGAATTTAGATATGGTAAAAAAGGTGAAAATGTTTTTAAAAGCTGCAAAATATAGAGAAATAAAAAATATTCATATGGATTTTTATAAAAATAATTAAATATTTATAGATGTAATATTTAATTTGAAGTATTATAATAATAAAATATATTGTCTAAAAAGTCTAAAATGAAACGAAGATTCGAAGATTGCCCTTAACACACCTACGGTGGGTTATTGGATTAAAAAATTGGATTTTAATAAAAAAACCTTTGAGCTATTGCTCTCCTTTTCCCTTAGATTTTTTATACCTAAAAAATCTAAGCGTGAATGGAAGTCGTCAAAATTACATGGATGTAATGCTGCGAAACAATACACGATGTATTGTTTGAGCGACGGCTGAGAATGAATAATTTTAAGGATAATCGCTGTCTGAGTGAATTTGACTTTTTGGGCACTCTTATAATAAAAAATTAAAATGAGTTTCTAAAAGCATTTCTCCATCTTTCTATTTTTGCAAATGAACATTTTAAAATTTCTTCTATTTCTTTTGTTGAAAAAGGTTTTAATATATAATCATCTGCACCAGCTTCTATGGCTTCAACAACTCTTTCCATTGTAGAATTTCCTGTAATCATTATTATATGAATTAAAGAGTTTAAATTTTTTACTTTTTTTAAAAATTCAAAAGCATCTAATCCTGGCATTACAATATCCAATAAAACAACGTGAAATTGATCTTCATTTATTTTTTTTAGAGCAATATCAGCATTTTCTGCAGTTTCTATTTTTGTGTGTTCAAAATTCATTTCAATATAGTCTTTTAAAACTTCTCTTATTCCAGATTCATCATCAACAATTAAAATTTTCCATGACATAATTATTCCTCCTTTACTTTTGGAATTTTTAAAATGAATTTTGTTCCTTTTTTAAAATTACTTTCAACATTGATTTCTATATTATGCTTCATACAAATGTTATAAACAAAAAATAATCCATATCCCATACCTCTTTTGGATTTTGTAGTGAAAAATGGTTCAAAAATTCTGTTTATATTTTTATCTGAAATTCCAATGCCATTATCTTTTATTGTAACAATATAAAATGTAGGTAACTTTTCAAGTTGAATATTGATAATTCCATTTTTATTTGTTTCTTGTATAGCTTCAATTGAATTCTCTATGAGATTTGAAAAAACTATCATTAACTCCTGTTTATTTCCGTATATATAATATGAATTATTTTCGTAGTTAAGATTTATTTCAATTTTTGAACCGGCTTTGTATCTCATGAATTTCACAACGCTTTTTAGTATATCTATTAAATTAAGTCTGGATTTAATTTCAGTTCTTTTTACAAGACTTCTGAAAAGATTTGTTATTTCAATTATTTTGTATAGATTATCAGAAATTAATTTAATATCCTTTTCATATTTTTTATCAATATTTTTTGAAAGCATTTCTGTTTTCATTAAAATTACAGATAAAGGATTATTTATTTCATGAAACATTCCAATAATAAGGTTATTTGCTATATTTAGATAATCAAAATCTTTTTGATGATGTATATGTTTAAAGGTGTATTCAAGCATTGACGAGTATGTATTTATCATTTTTATAATATATTCCTTTATATTTGTTGGAATATTATTATCTATATTATAGTAATATTTGTGTCCAAATATATTAAATTGATATTTTGATTTTTTATATATCGAATAACTGGAAATAAGTTTATAATCAACTAATAAGCTGATAAAATTATCAATTATTTCACTCTTGTTGAGTGTATTTAAAGAAATATAAAGTGAAGAAATTTTTAGTGAAAAATCGAGTAATGACTGAAGAATCTCCGAATTATTATTATTTTTTAAATTCATAAAAATCACCTTTATTTTGAAAAATATAGTATATAATTTGGAGTTTCTATGTTCTAATTTTTGTGATATAATTTAAATAAAGATTAATAATATATATTATATTATACTATTTTTCAAATAAAAAGTAAAATTTATATCCGGTATAATCATAAGTTTGGTATTTATAATAATAGAGGTGACTTTTATGGAACTTCATACTATGCTTTATTCAAAGGACAAAAATGAAGTTTTAAAAGCTCTTAAAATTATAGAAAATGAAAAAAGAGATGTCTTTGCAAAGGAACTTTTAGTTATATTAAAAAATGAAAACGATATCATCATACAAGAATCCATTATTTATACTTTAAAGCATTTAAATTTAGACAGTATATCGGATGATATCTTTCTGGAATTATTGAAAGAGGAAAATTTATTACTTAAAGAGCTTATGCTCTCTCTTTTAAGTTTTTCAAAAAAAATGAAGGTTTTAAGTAAATTGTTAGAATCGGAAGATAAGGATTTTAGAAAATATGCATTAGATGGTTTATATAGAACAGATGCAAAAGAAGCTATTCCATTAATTGCAAAATGCCTCGATGATTCTGATATAAATAATCAAATAGCAGCTGTAGAATATCTGGGATTGCTTGGAGCGAGGGAATATGCAGAAAAAATAGCATTAAAATTGTCGAATACAAAAAATTTATTTTTGATTTCTACAATCTTAGAAACGCTATCTATTATTGGTAATGAAAATACAGATAGGATAGTAAGCGAAAAGCTTAAAACCATTAATAGTACATATTTGTATATTCCATATGCAAAATATATATTTAAAAGAAAAGATATGTATGAGTGTGTGGAGTTTTTCAAAAGATCAGAAAAAAAGGAGTTAATATTAAAAGAATTTTTGGATTTTCTTTCAAAACATGCAAAAAAAATCTACATTTACTCTAAATTAAAAAAAGAAATATTAGATATTTTATCGGAACTCTTAAAAGAAAATATTCCAGATGAATATAAATATGATATATTGATAATTTTAAATAATCTTTTAGAAGATGAAATTGTTGAGATATTAAAGAATAATATAGTGCATTTAAAAAATGAGGGATTAATAGCTGCGGTAGAAATTGTAAATGAAAGAAAAATAATTTCACTGAAAAAAGAAATGTTAAATAAGATAAACGAACTTCCTGAACAAATGAAATTTATGGCGGAAGAAATATTTAAAGATTTGGAGATAGAAGAATGATAGATGTGTTAAACTTTAATCAGTTGAGGGATTATATATATGAAAAAACAGGAATATATGTCGAAGATAAAAGAATATATTATTTTAAGAATCGAGTTCTCAGAAGAATGAGAAAATTGATGTTAGATGATCCTGAAATATATTTTAATTTTTTAAAAAACAGCGAATATGCAGATATTGAAATGGCGAAACTCATTAACGAAATTACAGTAAATGAAACATATTTTTTTAGAGAATTTCTTCAATTGCAAACTTTTGCAGAATATGCATTGAAGGAAGTTTTAGAACATAAAAAGAATAAAACAATAAAAGTTCTTTCAGCAGGATGTGCTTCAGGAGAAGAACCTTATACATTGTCTATAATTTTAAACGAAATGCTTGATTCAAATTATTCATTTAAAATTGATGCTCTTGATATTGATGGTAATATGGTAAAAAAAGCAGTGGCTGGTATATATGGTCAATATGCAATTAGGGATGTTCCACAGGTATATTTGAAAAAGTATTTTGAAAAACTAAATAAAGGATTATACAAAATAAAAGAAAAAATCAAAAAAAATGTAAATATTTATAATTTAAATTTAATTAAAGATGAAACTTATAAAAAACTTGATAATAATTATGATTTTATTTTTTGTAGAAATGTATTTATTTATTTCACAGATGATATTCGAAGGAGAATAATTGAAAGATTTTATTTAATGTTGAATGATGGTGGATACATATTTCTTGGGCATTCTGAATCTATAAACAGGATAACAAACGCTTTCCAAATTGTTAAAGCTAATAATTTTATTTTATATAGAAAACCTGTTAGGGAGGGGACAATTAATGCGCAAAATATTAATAATAGATGATTCTAAAATGACGAGAAGTTATCACGCTAATATTTTAAAATCTGCAGGATATGAAATATATGAAGCTGAAGATGGAGCTAAAGCTTTAGATATTTTATATAGAGAAGAAAAAATAGATATAATTTTAACTGATTTGAACATGCCTAATCTTGATGGATTCTCTTTAATTAAAAAGATAAGAGAGGATGATAATTATAAAGATATACCTATAATAATAATAACAACATTAGATAAATCAACAGATAAAATGAAAGGTTTTGAGGTTGGTGCAAATTTTTATATTGTAAAGCCATCTGACCCAGAATCATTGGTAGAAAGTGTGAAATTAGCATTGGGAGATGGCTAAAGTGAAAATGCATTTTGATAAGAGTTTTATTGAAAGTATATTGAATGATTTTAAAGAAGAATTAAATGAAAATATAAATCTTGCTGAAAATGTGATGATAGATTTTGAATATAACCAAAATTCAAAATCTATAAATTCGTTAATGAGAGCATTTCATAGTATTAAGGGTGTTTCGAGATTGCTTTTGTCTATGGATATTCCTAAAGAATATATTGAAAATGCAAAAAAAATAGAAAAAGTTTCGCATTTTCTTGAAGACTATGTATTGGAATTTGAAAGAAATCCAGAAAATATAAGAAATATTGATAAAGTATATGAAGGTATAGATATATTGAAAAGTTTGACAAAATCTTTTGAAGATATGGATAAATCAATAGATATAACTCCATTCTTAAATAGAATAAAAAATAATATTGAAGAATTAGAAAAAAATAAAACAGATGCTAAATTAAAGGTTTTTTTGAATATATCTTCACAATTTTTCGAATATTTAGAAAATGCAGAAAAATATGATGAATCACAATTGAAAAGAATGGCATATCCGGCTTTTAATGCTTTAAAACGCCTTAAAAATGAAAATTTAATACAGAGTTTTCAGAAAATAATAGATAATGCATTAAATCATGACAAAAAACTGGTGAGAAAGTGTATTATTGATTTTAATAATATATTATTTGTTAAGTCAAAATCAAATAATATATATGAAATAGACTATAAACCAGAATTTTCAGAAACAATTAGAATTGATATAAAAAAATTAAATAAAATTATGAATTTAGTAGGTGAATTGATTACTTTAAAGAATTCTTCTTATTTTCTATTAAAAGAATTATTAAATATTTCTTCAAACTTATATAAAGAATACAAAAGTATTGTCTTAAATCTCGAAAAGATAACTATGGAGCTACAGGATCAAATAAAAATGATAAAAATGGTGCCAATAAAAGAATTGTTTTATAAATATAAAAGGTTGATAAGAGAGCTATCCAAAAACAGGAATAAAGAAATAAATCTTGAATTAATAGGTGGAGATGTTGAGGTTGATAGACAAATATTAGAGCGATTAATTGATCCATTAACGCATTTGATTAGAAATGCTATAGATCATGGAATAGAGCTGCCAGAAGAAAGGGTAAATATTGGAAAAAGGAAAGAAGGATTAATCAAAATTAAATCATATTATGAAAGCGGTTATGTTTTTATTGAAATAAGCGATGATGGAAGAGGTATAAATCCAGCATTAATTAAAGAAAAAGCGAAAAAAATAGGATTAAATGTAAATTTACCAGATGAAGAGATAATATATTATATATTTGAACCGGGTTTTAGCACCTCTGAATATGTAGACGAAATATCTGGTCGTGGGATTGGGATGGATATAGTTAAATCAAGTATTGAGGAATTAAACGGGACTATTACAGTTGAAACAAAAATTAATGAAGGAACAAAATTTATTCTAAAAATACCAAGTTCTTTTTATATTGTTAAAGGTATTATGTTTTATAGCGGAGAGGAAAAATATATATTCCCTTTTGATGATTTAGAACAGATAATAAAAGTAAGTAAAGATAAATTACATAATTTTTCAAATATTATTTTTATGGACTATAACGATGAGTTAATTCCTGTTTATGATTTAAGGGGGATTTTAGAAAATAAAAAATATGAATATGAAGACATTCTTCAAAGAGAATATGAATATGATTTAATGCCTATGATTATTCTAAACTATAACAATGAAGAAATAGCTATATTAGTAGATAAAATAATTGAAGAAAACGAATTTTTGATGAAGCCTTTACCAGAATATTTAAGACACGATTATATATTTGGCTCTACAATTTTAGGAAATGGCGATGTTGTTTTAATACTTAAACCAACTGAATTGGTACTATAATGAATGAAATTATTGTGTTTGCTAATAGAAAAGGTGGTATCGGTAAAACAACATTAGCCTTTGAATTGAATGAAAAGATTTCATTACTAATTAGTAAGATAATATAAGGGGGAAATTTTATGGAAGAGAAAAAATTAATTATTCCTGATTCTCATAAAATACCTGAAATAAAAAAAATAAATGATGAAGAATTAAAGAAAAAGCGAGAAGAGGCAAGAAAAAAAGCGATTGAAAGAGTAAGGAAACAAAAAAAATTAAAGAGGCAAGTTATAGTGGAAAGTTTAACTTCATCTTCAGAAGAATTATTGGCAGCAGTTGAGGAATTAAGTTCAAGTGTTGAAGAACTTTCTAAATCAATGATGCAAATTACGTCAGGAACAGAACAAATATCGAATTCAATACATGAAATAAGGGCCGCAATATATCAAATAAATAAAAATTCTGAGGGAATTAGAAAATCAGCAAATGAAATATTATATGAATCGGATAAATCACAAGTTCAAATTTTACAAACAATTAATAGCGTTGAAGGTCTTATAAGTTCTATTAAAAGAACAATAGAATTTAATAAAGAAACTAATAATAATATAATCGGATTAAAAGAAAAGTCGGAAAAAATAATTGAAATAATAAATTCTGTTGTGTTAATAGCAGACCAGACAAATCTTTTATCTTTAAATGCAGCAATTGAAGCAGCAAGAGCAGAAGAATATGGGGTCGGATTTGCTGTTGTTGCAGAAGAAGTTAGAAACCTTGCAGAAGTATCCGAAGTTCATGCAAAGAATATAAGTACTTATGTAATCGAATTAAAGAAAAATATGGATTTTATAATGAAAAGTGTTGAAGATTTAAATCATTTTTTTGAAATTCAGGGTAATCTTGGAAAAGAAATAAGTGAATATTTTAATACATTAAAATCAAAGTTTGAAGAAATAAAAAACAATATACAGGATGAAATAAAAATAATAAATTCCTTTACAGATTTATCAGAAAAGTATTTGATTTCAGCAGAAAATGTGGTAAGTCTTTCAGAGCAAATATCGAAAGAATCTGAAGAAATATCCATATCTTTGCAGGAGGAAGAGAGGATTTTTATGGATATTTCTCATGCAGCGCAAAACTTAGTTGATATTTCAGAAAGAATATTAAATTCAACAGAAGATAAAAAATCTTTAGAATTATTATCAACGTCTGTTGATGAATTATTTGAAATTATTGAAGAAACATATAATGGTTCAGAAAATATTAAACAACATCTTTCGCAGCTGGAAAAAATTTCTTCAGTATTTTCTGAAGAAATGGATAATATGAACAATCTTGTAAATAATTTTGTTGAGTTTTCTCATAAATTACAATCTATGAATAAAAAAGATGAGGAATTTTTAAAAGAAACGGTTGAAAAAGTGGTTAAAAATCAAAAAAAAGTGAATACATTAGTTGAAAATATAAATATAACAAATACAAAGTTTTCTAAAGTTTATAAAAACATAAAAAGAATATCTTCGAATTTCAGACAAATAGATAAAACAATTTTAAAAATGGAGAAAATGTCCCTTCAAATTAATATGTTGGCAGTTAATGGTTTTATTGAAGCAGCAAGAGCAGGTGAGTATGGTAAAGGTTTTAATGTAGTATCAAATGATATAAGAAATTTATCAATTAATTCAGAAGAAAATCTTGAAACAATTAAAGATGTATTGGATGAAATAAATGAACATTTAAACAAATCAGAAGAAAATACGTATGAAAATCAAAAAAGAGCATATTCCGAATCTTTAGAAGCGACTTCTACAGTATTTACTTTAAAGGAAATGGAAAGATCTTTAAATGAATTGTTGGAAAAATATAATATTATTTCACATTCAATATCTGAAATTGTTATTGCAATTGAACAATCGAGGAGAGCTGTTGAACAGGCACAAAGTGCTGTTGAAGAGTCCTTTGCTTCAATTGAAGAAGCTTCAAAAGCATCAATAGAACACGAAAAAGGAATAAATGAAATGCTTAAAGTTGTTAAAGAAATTATGGATCAATCGGACGATTTGCAATTTTAATGGGGTGTTTTTATGAATTATTTGATTTTTGAGTTGAACAAACAAAATTATTGCATTCCAATGTTAAAAATTATAGAGATTATAAGAATTAAAAAGATAACAAGAATTCCACTTTTTCCTGAATATATCCAAGGATTAATAAATTTGCGTGGAGAAATTATTCCCGTAGTAAATTTAAAAGTTCGTTTAGGATATAAAGAAGATCTAAATAGATTTTCTAAAATTATAATTATAAAGGAAAATAAACCATTTGGAATAATAGTTGATAGAACAAAAGGTATATTGAACAGTGTTGAAAGCGAAATAGAATCAAAGTCTAAATATGTGGAATCAATATTAAAAAAGGAAAATAAAGATTATATATTATTGAATACGAAACATTTAATAGAAATAAAAAGAACAAAATTAAATAAATTAAAATTAACTAAAACTTCAAAGATGAAGAGAAAAAAAATACAATTAAAAAAAATAATGGTATTTGAATTAAATCATGAAAAATATGGACTGATGATTGACAATATTCAAGAGATTGTAAGGTATAAAGCTCCGGATAAAATTTCTAAAATTCCTGAATATATTAAAGGGATAATTACAGTGCGTGATGAAGTGATTCCTATTGTGGATTTAAATTACCGTTTGTATAATAAGATAACTTTGATTAACGAAAATACAAAATTAATTATTATAAATGTTAAAGGTATAAAAGCCGGACTAATAGTAGATAACACATATTTCTTTGTTGATGTATCAGAAATAAAAAAACTTCCGCATATAATAAAAAATAAGAAAAACTTTAAAGGTTTTTTAAAATATAAAAATGAATCAATTATGGTTTTAGAACCTGGTTTTATTATAAATGAAAGTATAAAAGCATTGAATAAAAAAAGCGAGAAAAAAAATATAAATGATGATATAAAAAAAGAAAAGTATATTTTATTCAGATTGGACAATGAAAAATATGCCATAAAAATAAAGTCTATAATAGAAATTAATAAAATAAACAATACAACCAAAATTCCTAAATCACCTGATTATGTAAAAGGATTAATAAATTTGCGCGGTGAGGCTATACCAATTATAGATCTAAAAAAAAGATTTAAATCAACAAAACACGTAAATATTACCGAATTTTCAAGAGTAATGGTAGTTTCAGTTGAAGGTAAAAAATTAGCTTTTCTTGCAGATTCTGCTAATGAAATAGTTCATATGAATTTTATAAAAATTAAGTCTGATAATCAATTTGTTATGGGAACTGGGGATTATGATGGAGATACAATACTTGTACTGGATTTAAAAAAAATTATTCAGAAAAATGATCTGGTATTACTAAACAAAAGTAAAGAATCTATTTTAACAGCAACTATAAATAAAAGAACAAGAGAAAATGACCCCCTTAGCAAGAAAAAATTTAATTAAAAAGAATCGAGGTGATTTTTATTCATATAAAAATATTGGTTGCAGATGATTCACCTTTAACAAGAAAAATTTTAAAAACATTAATAGAGTCTGATAATAGATTTAAAGTAATTGGAATGGCTCGTGATGGAATTGAAGCTATTAAAAAAACAAATGAATTAAATCCAGATGTAATATTAATGGATATAAAAATGCCATCAATGGATGGATTAACGGCTTTACAATATATTTTAGAAAAAAATATACCTGTTATAGTAATATCTTCATTAGGAGAAAAACATTCTGTTATAGCTTATGAAGCTTTAGAATTAGGAGCTTTTGATTATATACCAAAAATTAGTGATTTGTATTATTTAAAGGATAAATTATTAAAGAGATTATATGCGGCATATTTATTTTCGATTTCAGAGAATGCTAAAAAAAAATTTTTTGAAGAAAAATCTAAAAAAAGTTATAAATCAGAAGAAAATAAAGTAAAAACATCTATTTCTAATACTGATTATTTTGCAGTAGCAATTGGAATATCAACAGGGGGTCCAAGAACTATTTACGATGTGTTGCCTAAATTACCAGCTAATTTAAATGCAGCAATATTTTTGGTTCAACATATACCTTCTCAATTTACCAAAACATATACAGAACGGTTAAATGCAAATTGTGAACTAAAAGTAGTAGAGGCAGAAGAAAATATGGAGATTAAACCGGGATATGTTTATGTAGGGCGTGGAGGGTATCATCTAAAATTAAGAAATGGATTAGAAAGTATAAATATTTTTTTATCAAAAACACCTAAACATTTGTTTATACCATCGGTAGATGTTATGATGAATTCTGTTTTAGAGATATACGGTAAAAAAACAATTGGCATTTTAATGACTGGAATGGGAGATGATGGTGCAAATGCTATGGTTAAAATAAAAGAAGCTGGTGGGTATACTATTGCAGAATCAAAAGAAACTGCTGTAGTTTTTGGAATGCCTGCTGAAGCAATCAAACGCAAGGGAGTAAATAAAATTTTGCCTTCATATAATATTGCAGAAGAAATAATAAAAAAGGTTGGCCTGCAAAATGGAAACAGATAAGAAATATACAGTAAAAAAACTTAAAAAAAGTCTTGAAGATGCATATAAAAAACTCGAATATTCATATAAAGAATTAGAAGAAATAAATAATAGATTTATTAAAGTAGTAGATTTGATTTCTAATATTTCTTTAGAGATTTCTATAGAGAAATATTTTGATAAAATGTTATCAATCTTTGTAGAATTATTGCCAGATATAAAATTCGGATGTGTTTTAAAAAGTGAAAATGAAATTTTTAGATTTATCTCCGTTCTTGGACACAGTAAAAAGCTTTATTATAATATTGTAATTTTAAATGAAGAATTTGATGAAATAAAAATAGTCGATAATTTCTATAGGAAACATTTAAAAAATTTTGATATTGTTAAAGATAAAATAATAGATGTAAAAGATAGCCTCATTATTCCTATGAAAACATTTGCCTTACATGGATATATTATTTTAGATTTATTAAAAAAAGAATTAAAGCCATATGAATTTGAATTAATAAGAGTAATAAGCAATATAGCCACAACATTTTTAATGTCACGGGAGTTGTATAACAAACAAAAAAACTTTCTTAAAAATACGGCTTTTGCGTTTTTAAAAGCAGTGGATTATTATGATCCATATACTAAAGGTCATTCTGAAAGGGTATCATATTATGCAACATCGCTTGTAAAAGTTATTGGTAGAGAAGATTTATTAAATGATATTTTTTTAGCAAGTGTTTTGCATGATATTGGAAAATTATCAATACCACAAGTAATTTTATTAAAAAATGATCGCTTAACAGAAGAGGAATTAAATAAAATAAAAGAGCATCCGGTAAAAGGGGAAGAATTAGTAAGTTCATTTGAAGGATTTGAAAAAATTGGAAAAATAATCAGACACCATCATGAAAGATATGATGGTACAGGTTATCCAGATGGGTTAATAGGAGAGAAAATTCCAATGGAATCGAGGATTATAACTATAGTTGATGCATTTGATGCTATGACTACTAAGAGGCCATATAGAAAAGCTTTAACAGTTAATGAAGCGATAAAGGAATTGAAAAAAAATCGAGGATTACAGTTTGATCCATTTTTAGCAGGAGAGTTTATTAAATTTTTAAAAATAAACAAATTTTTTAATAATGATTGAAGGAGGTAATAAAATGGGGAGAATACTTGTAGTTGATGATGATAAGGTTATAAGAGACGTATTAAAAAAGGTGTTAGAAAGTGCTAAATATGAAGTTGATCTAGCTGATGGTGGAAAAAAAGCGATAGAGTTAATTAAAAATACAGAATATGATGTTGTATTATTGGATATTATAATGGAAGATATGGATGGAATAGAAGTTTTAAGAAAAGCTAAAAAAATTTCTCCATTAACAACTGTTATAATGATGACAGCATATTCAAGTCCTGATTATGTTCTTCACGCTTTAACCCTTGGAGCTACTGATTTTATTGAAAAACCGTTTGAACCAGACCATATGATTAATTTAGTAAAAGAGAATGTTGAAAGGGTGAAAAGGTGGAAGACCTCATTAGGACTACTATGAGGTGAAAAAAATGGGTTTTATTTCCAATTTAACCTACAAAGAGTTTGATGAGTATATAAAGGATATATTTGACAGAATAATCAACAAAATAAATGTTGATTCTGGATCGCTTATTATCCTTAATGGAGAGGAAAGAGTTATATTTAAGATAGAAAAAAATTTGAAAGTAAATATTGATAAAATATCTATAGGAAATATAGATAAATTAGTATTAAAGAAAAAAGAACCTATGATTATAAATGATGAAAATTTATCAAAATTAAATATAACAGGAAAGAAGAAGCATATAGTTTCAGCAATTGTTTTTCCACTTTTTTTTAAGGAAAGATTAATAGGAATAATAAATTTAAATAGGGAAAAAAATAATTTCGAAAAAAAAGATTTAAAATATCTTTTAAAGGAACGAAAATATCTTTTACCTTCAATATATAATATAATATTATTAGAAGAAATTCATGAAGAAAAAGAAAGGTTCAATAAATATGTAAATGTAATGGAATTAATAGTTGAATCTTATTCTGAAACAAAAACAATTGAAGACTTTATGGATACAATTATAAAAAAGATGAAAGAAAAGTTTAGAGTAACTTTAAAATTTATTGAATATAATGAACCAATAAAAAAGGGTTTGATAAGAATAGGAGATAAATTTTTTGAAATTAAACACGATTATGAATATGATAGCGATATAATAGAAAAAATAAAAAATTTTTTTGAAAAAGTATTATTAATAAAACATGCTGAAGAATTAAATAAAATACTTGAAAATTATTCAGATCTTGCAAAAGAAACGCTATTAATGAATTTTGTTTCATGGGATTTGATTCAAGAAATTAATAGTGCATTAACCTCTTTAAATTTGATAACTTTCTTTTTTGAAAAAAATTATCCAGATATGGTAGCAGAAATAAAAAAGTCTATTAATAGAATACGAGATGCTATAATACAGTATAAAAATAGGTTTTATACTGAAGAAAATATAGAAATAGTAAATTTGAAAAATGTATTAGTAGAAATTGGGAAAAAATTGATGTTTTTAAATCCAAATATAAAGTTTAATATACGTTCATATACTGATGATGCGCATATATATGGTTCAAAAAATATCTTATTAAATGCAATATTAAATATACAGATCTCTATTTTAAAATATGTTGAGTTGGATAGAAATATAATATTTTATGTAGATTTAACTAAAAATGATATATTATATATACTAAAGATCAGTTGTAATACAATTACATGTAAAATTTCCTCTGAATTTGAGAAAAACATAAATATTTCAAAAAATATGCTTAGTAATTATCATATTAATTTAAAATATTATTGTGAGAATAATAAAAAAATTATATTTATAATAGAAATACCAGCCAAATCCGAATAAAAACGGGGGGATTGAAATATTTAATTTAGAAGTTATCAAAAGAGCCATAAATATATATTCAAGAACATTGTTTCAAAATAAAAATATATTTGTGGGATTGGCTATAAAGCTCGAAAAAAACAATTTTTTAAATGTATTTACTTTTGATAATTTAAATAAAGAATATTTAAAATATTCTGAGGATGTTGCATTTAAAATACCAGAAAAAATGTATGACGTTTTTGAAGAAAAGAGAGAATCTAATTTTAAAATTTCATATTCCAATGAAATATCTTTTTTAATCAATAATAAATTTGATAATTTTGTTATAAAAACAATCCTATTACCAGAAAAGGAAAAGAATTATGGTTTTTTTTACTTAATTTCAGAAGAGTTGCTGTTATTTAAAAAAAATAAGGAAGTTTTTTCGCGTTTTTTATCAATATTTGAAAAAAATATAGATGCAATATATTTTAATAAATATTATAAATATTCAATAAAGGCTTTTGTAAAAAATTATTTGAATTTATTGCAAAATCATTCTGAAGTTTTGTATGAACATTCTTTAAGAGTTGCAGATTTAACAGGGATTATAGGAACTTTATTGGGAATGGATGAGGAAAGTCTATATAAATTGCAAATAGCTTCCTTTATTCATGACCTGGGATATATGTGGTTTTCTGAAAAAGCTCTTGCTGAAATGTTAGAATATGTAGATGAAAGGGAGAAAGACCCATTAATTAGTATTCATTTACAAAGGCTTGAAGAAATGTTTTTTGGGAATGTATTGATGAACCCATATGTTAAATTAGCGTTGAATCATCATGAAAATATGTTAGGAACAGGATATTTTAAAAAGAAAAATTTAGACGTGGAGGATAATATACTAATAGTAGCCAATTATATAGATGAAAAAATAGTGTTATCTGGAAATCAAGAAATAGGTAATATTATAAAGGTGTTGGAAAAATCCGCAGGTAAATTATATGATATTAATGTTGTAAACGCAGGAATAGAAGCTCTTAAAATATATTATACAGAATTTGGCAGCGATAGTTTTTTTAATCTTACACTTCAATCAAAAACAATTAATCTGAGATATGAAGGATTAGGTGAAGAATTAATTGAATTGACAGGAATAATAGAAAAAGTTATAGGAGATACTCTTTATGTAAATACAAGAACAATAGAAAATATTAATATAGGTTCAGTTTTAAAAGTAAAAATAACAACAAAGGATTTTCCATTAATAGCAAAAGCTCAGGTTATATTAAAAAATCCGTATGGATATGTAATTAAAATAATAGAAAAAAGGGAAACTAAAAAATCAAAATTAAAGGTATTCTGGACTTTCAACTTACTATTAGGACATAAAAATGAAGTTACGCCAATTTTACGGGAAAAATTAACGCCTGTTATGTGGAATGTTTTGAAATCAAAAATGAAATCTGCAAGATGTAAGGTTTTCGCTGCAGAAGGAATAATTTTTACAATAAATCAGGAAGACGATATTTTTAAACAAGGTGATGTTATAATGATATATATTGAAGAATTCGGAGAAAAGTTATTCATACCTGCAACTTTAATATCAAAGAAAAAGATGTTATATTATAATGAATATGAGGCGAAATTTTTCGAATTACCAGAAAGATTACAATCGGCGATATATAGAATAATTTTCAGAAGGCAATCATCCATTAGAACCATAGGTGGAATTTCAGAATTATAATAAAATCCCCCATTGGGGGATTTTATTTTTATCCTTTTACTGCACCAGCAGTTAAACCGGCAACGATTTTCTTCTGGAAAATCAATACCAATATTACCAGTGGTAAGGTAACAATAACTGCAGCGGCCATTAATTGACCCCATGGAAGTTCATAAAATGTTTTTCCTGAAAACATAGCAATTGCAACTGGAACAGTATATTTTTCTGGCAATTGCATAAAAGTTAATGCAAATAAAAATTCATTCCATGCAGCTATGAATGTTAAAAGTCCTGTTGTAACAAGACCTGGTGCAGATAGTGGAATTATGATTCTCCACAAAGTCATAAATTTTGAGCACCCATCAATTGCAGCAGACTCTTCAATTGAAATAGGAATTTCTTTAAAGAAATTATGTAATATCCATGTTGTTAATGGCAGGTTTAAGGCAATATATGGTAAAATCAGTCCAGGATATGTATTTATTAATTTCATGCTTCTTAATATTTGGAATAATGCTCCCAATATTGAAACTTGAGGAAACATACTTACAGCAAGTATCATAGACATTATAACTACTTTTCCAGGTATTTTTAATCTTGCTACAGCATATCCGGCAAATGCACCAAATATTAAAGAAAGAATTGTTGTAGCTCCTGCAACTATTACAGAGTTTAATATATTCTGGTAAAAAGGTCTTTCAGTAAATACCAATATATAATTTTTAAAAGTAGGATTCTTTGGGAATAATTTAATGCTTCTGGAGAATAATTCGGAATTTGGTGTAATGGATGATGAAATAGCATAATAAAATGGGAAAATATAAAAAATAAGCATAATGATTACTAAAATATATAAAATAAAAGCACTTATCCTTTTTTTGGTCTTATAAGATTTTATCATATACAAGTCCTCCTTTAGATCAATCCAGGGATTAATCAAAGCGTAAATTTAATGATTTAATATAAACTATAGCAAAAATGCTTATTAATAAAAATATTACAACAGATATCGATGAACCATACCCGAACCATGCACCAGTAAATGCTCTATCCATTAAAATATGTCTGTTATAGACTGCAAGAGTTTCAACGGCTTTGTTCATAATATAGAAAATATCAAAAACTCTTAAAGCATCTAATGTTCTGAAAATAAGGGCTACGGCGATTGTAGGTTTTAATATTGGTAAAGTTATTTTGGTAAATTGCTTCCATCCTGAAGCACCATCTATTCTTGCTGCTTCATATAATTCGGATGGAATTGTCTGTAAGCCAGCTAACAATAATAAAGCCATAAATGGTGCTGTCTTCCATACATCAACAGCTAAAATAGCAAACATAGAAGACCATTTATCGCTTAAAATTGGAGTTCCAGGAGCTAAAAAACCTAATTTATATAATATTTGTGATATAATGCCATATTGATCATTATACATCCATTTCCACATTTGTGAAGATACTGAGGTTGGAACAGCCCAGGGTATTAATATAGCAGCCCTTACCAATCCTCTTAAAGCAAAATCGGCATTTAAAATTAAAGCTGTTATCAATCCAAGAAGAAACTCCAATGAAACAGAAATTGCCGTAAATATTAAAGTATTTATTAAACTCGTCATAAACCTTGTATCATTTAGCAATTTAATATAATTATCAAATCCTATAAATCTTTTTGGAATACCTGGTCTTAAGCCAAAAGAAAAGAAACTATCCCAGAAAGTTTTTAATAAGGGGAAAAAAGCTGTAATGAAAATAGCCATCATTGCTGGAGTAATTAACCAGAATCCCAACCATAGTTCTTTCTTTTTATATCGTACTTTAATTTTTGCACTCAAGTATATCCCTCCTATTAAAACCACATTAAAATTTTAACCGGAGGATTTTTCCCCCGGTTAAAAAATCAAAAGTTATTGTCCAATTATCATTTTTAATTCAGATTCTAAATCGTTTAAAGCTTTTTCTACGCTCTTTTTTCCAAGTAAGAAATCATGTATATGTCTCTGGATTGCATCTGAAACTTCAGTGTATACAGGAGTAATAGGTCTTGGTTCTGCATTGATGAAGACATTGTATAATTCAACCATAAATGGAGCAGCTTCTTTTAATTTTGGATCAGAATAAACAGCTTTTCTTGTAGGATTTTGGCCGGCATTTATTGCTTTATATAATTGTTGATCATAAGATGTTAAGAATTTAATGAATTTTTTAGCTGCTTCCTGCTCTGCTGGAGATGAATATGCGTTAATTGCAAGCATCCATCCACCTAATGTTGCAGAATGTCTTCCTCCTTCTATATCTCCTTTTGGTAATGGAGCAACTCCTATTTTACCAGCGATTTTTGATTGTTTAGGATCGTTTGCCAATGACCATACGTATGGCCAGTTTCTTAAAAATACAGATTCGCCATTCTGGAAAGGCCTTCTTGTTTCTTCTTCCATATATGTTAAAACTCCTTTTGGAGCAACGCCGTCATCAATAAAGCTCTTTAACATGGTTAAAGCTTTTACCAATCTTTCATGATTATCTTTATCGCCAATAATTACCTTTCCATTTGCATCTAAAAAATCAGCGCCATAAGAGTGTACAAATTCTGCAACATCACAAACCAAACCTTCATATCTGTTTAACTGGAATAACATACCATTTATGTTCTCTTTTGAAGCAATGTCAGCAGCAACTGTTTTTAATTCTTCCCATGTTTGTGGAACATCATAACCGTACTTTTTCAATAAATCTTTTCTGTAATATAATAATCCTGCATCTGTAAACCATGGGATTGCAACTATTTTCCCTTGAACAGTACCTGATTTAACTGTTCCTGGTAAAAATTTATCTAATTCAAAGTAATCATAATCCTTTGTTAAATCTAAAACAAATGGTGCAAATTCTGCTGGCCATATAACATCAATCATTAAAATATCAGGATCTGATGTCATAGCACCAAGATATGTAACGTATAAATCATGTCTTGCTGTAGAACTATTTGGCATAGGTAATAGTTGAACTTCTATGTCCGGGTAAATTTTGTTAAATGCTTTAATTTGGTTCATTAATACCTCTAACTCTTTACCCACTGCACCAGCTGCCATGGTGATTTTTACACTCATACCAATAACTGTCATTAAAATAACAAGAGATAATACCAGAATCTTTTTCATGCTCACACCCTCCCTTTCTTTACGCAACCGTTTTCATTAATTAAAATAAACAAATTCATTTCAATTATAACAGTTTTTTTAAAAAAATTGAAATCCACATGTGGAAAGTATATGAATGAAAAACAAATTAAATCAAAGAAAAAGCAAAATAATTAATATTAATAATATTTAATTATCAAAAATCACCAATTACACTAAATTCTATTTTATCTTTAAATGTATCTTCTGTACTATCATAATATTTTGTATATAACATGAATAAACCATTTGATATAGGATAACCTATCGACATTTCTGCTGTTGTATTCTCTCCCAATAAATCATTTAATTCTTCTAAGTTTTTCATAGGTTTATAATATTTTCCAACAATTATCAAAGGCAATTGTTCTGAAGGTATTTTGGCATATAAAGAACCATTTAATTCAGGATTTAATATTTCAAATTTTGTAGATAAGTCATAATTTAATCTTGCAGAAGCTTTTAATAATGAGCCAAGATTTAGCTGTAATTCTCCAATTCCACCTAATCTCGTATCAGAATAGGATAATAATTCATTATATTTTGTATTATCTTCAAGATAATTTTCATAGTTTTCATTTACAAAACCAAGTTTATAATATGGCATTTGTAATACAACTGGCAAGGCTTTTAATGTGATAAATCCAAGATTTAATATTCCACCAGCACCAGCACCATATCCTTCAACCGTTGTTGAATCAAATGTTGATTTTATATAGCCAACTTCACCACCAAATTTTAGGATTCCACCACCTAAATATGCCGAAACACTACCTAATAAATCATCTCTTAATGGTTCTACTTTGTTTTTTGACATAGTTTTTCCGGCAAAAGTTTCTATATTTATAAAACCTAATTTTGTTTTTAATATACCGTAGTATAAATAACCACTCTGGCTATATTCAAATGGCATAATTGAATCAAGTGAATATGGAATATGAATAATAGCTTCTGAAGTTTGGGTAATTAATCCAAGATCAAGAGAATTTTGATAATTATTTGTATAATTGTACATTAGCATTCCCAATCCAACGGTTTTAGGAAATGAAAATCCATATTTAAAATACAAAGGTCCCATTCTTAATTTTAATAGATTAATAGTTAAACCACTTAATACATCCGTTTTTTCTTCTGTTCCGGGTTTTCCATAATATAGGTTTCCGCCTATTTCTGTTTGATATGCATTTAATCCAAGACCTATGCCGAAATTTTGTGTTTCAAAAACGCCTGTAATAGAGTAAGTCAAATAATCCTGATTATTTACAGTTACAGTGTTGAAATAAGGTCTTACATAAAATGAAGCGAAAGTTGAAATAACTAATAGCAGCACAATAGTAAATACAAATACTTTTTTCATATTAATCCCTCCTCTATGGATTTTAAATTTTGAGCAGCATTTTCTGGTGAAACAGGATTTATAAAGAAACCGGAACCCCATTCAAAACCGGCTGCATTGGTTAATCTCGGTATAATTTCTAAATGCCAGTGATAATAAGAATTATTAATATTTTCAAATGGTGATGTGTGTATCATATAATTATAAGGTATATTTCCCAATAGAATATTTAATCTTAATAATGTATTTTTAAGTATTTCAGCAAAATTTTTGACTTCAGAAACAACAAGATTTCCAAAATTTGAGTTGTGTTTTTTTTGTATTATCCATGTTTCATATGGAAAACGTGGTGCAAAAGGTTCAAAAGAAATAAAATCATCGTTTTCTTCTATAATCCTTATATTTTCTTCTTTTTCCTGTTGAATAATTGAACAAAATATACAGTTGTTTTTTATGTTAAAATAATTTTTAGCACCTTTTATTTCTTCTTCTATGAAAATAGGAATTATTGGTGTTGCGATTAATTGAGAATGAGGATGTTGTAATGAAGCACCTGCAGTAGTTCCATAATTTTTAAATATCTGGACATACTTTATCTTCTTATCTTTTTTTATTGAATTAAATCTTTTCAAATAAGCCCATATTATTTCTTCAACCTCATAATATTCCATATATGCTATAGTGGTGTTGTGAATAGGTGTTTCTATTATAACTTCATGATATCCATAGCCTTCTACAGAATAATATAATCCATTTTTTTTTAAAACAGGTATTTTTTCTTGTGTTACAGCTGGGAATTTATTAGGCACAACGCGCAACCACCAATTTTCATCATTTGGTTTTGAATTTTTTTGCTTGAATGCCAGTATTTCCGGTGGAGTTAAAGATTCTTTTCCTTTATCAAATGGACAGAAATTAGACTGAGTTTCTTTTATAAATGACTTATCTATGGGTCGATTGGATCTTTCTTCTGATATGATAACCCATCTGTTTATTATAGGATCTTTTCTATATTCAGGCATAATAGCCTCCTAATATCTTTTTTTAGCTAATGCTCTATTATATAAACGTAAATATTCATCTGCCGATTTTTCCCATGAAAAATTCTCATTCATGGTATTGAATATGAGTTTATTCCAGCATTCCTTGTTTCTTTTATATGTATGAATGGCTTTCAATATTTTTACAAGCAAATCGGATGATGAATAATCATAAAAACCAAATCCTGTACCTGAAAGTCTTTCGCATGAGAATTCTTTTACTGTATCTGCTAATCCACCAGTATATCTTACTATTGGAATTGTCCCATATCTCATTGCATACATCTGACCCAATCCGCAGGGTTCATATTTGGAAGGCATAATAAACATATCGCTTCCAGCATATATTAATTGAGCTAATTCTTTATCGAATTTTAAATTAATTGATAAATTTTCACTATATTTATTTTGAAAACTGTTTAGTAAATCCTCATAACGTTTTTCCCCTGTTCCAAGAATAATTATCTGTATATTAAACAGCGTCAGATAATCTAAAATTTCTGTTATTAAATCTATACCTTTTTGCTCAACAACTCGACCTATAAAACTTACTACAGGTATATCCTCATCTATGGGAAGATTTAATTTGTTCTGAAGATATGTTTTGTTTTTCACTTTATTTTTTAAATTGTTTTTACTATAATTATAAGGTATTAAAGGATCTGTTTCTGGATTGAAGAGGTTATAGTCAATGCCATTTAAAATTCCATATAAATCATCATTTCTTACCTTTAAAACACCATCTAATTTGTATCCATATTCTTCAGTTTGAATCTCTTCAGCATATGTTTTGCTCACAGTATTTATTATATCGCTGAAAAGAATTCCACCTTTTAAAAAATTAATCTGTCCAAAAAATTCTAGAACGTCTATATTATAAAGATAACCAGGTAGTCCGGCAATACTCAATATTTCTGGAGAAAAAATTCCCTGATATCCCAGATTGTGTATTGTTAATATAGTAGAAATTTTTGAGAGTATATTATCATCTCTGTAATTGTTTTTTAGATATACAGGAATTAAAGCAGTTTGCCAATCATTAATATGTAAAATATCAGTATCAGGTAGATAATTTTTTATAAAAGCAAGAACACTATCTGAAAAATATGAAGTTTGATGATCTTTATTGGGATATTCATAAATTTCTTCTGTGGAAAAAAGATTGTTATTTTTTATGAAATATATTGGAACATCAGTTTCTGGAAGATATGATTTATAAACAGAAAATGGATACTTAAAAGAATGACTGATAGGGTATAATTCTCCCGCTATCTTTTCGAGGGTTAAATTGTATTTTTTTATATTCTTTTCAACTATTTTATGAAAAGGCATGATTACATTTATTTTATCGACTTTATTTTTCAAAAACTTTGGCAATGTTCCAACGACATCGGCTAATCCACCAACCTTTGCAAATGGATCAACCTCATATGATACCAGCGAAACATTCATCCATATCACCACCTTTATTAAAAAATCTATTTGAAAATTATTTCTTCATTTTATATGGTGTGTCATGGGTGAAGATAATATAATCAGATTCTTCAGCCCATTTTTTTACAATTTCTGCTACCTTATCTGTTCTCAAATTTCTCATAATATCATAAAAATCTATTTTTGTCATACATATATCACCCGGTAAAAATAAATTTCCCATATTTTCTGTTTTTATAAAAAGAGAAACATGTTCTTTTGAGTGATATGGGGTATAAATTATTTTTATTGTTTCAAATAGAGTTTCATTTCCTTTAAATGTTTCAACCCTACCATTCCATGAATCGATCATTTGCTGATATGCCTGACCGATTAAAGGACCGAATTTTTTATAATCTTTTCCTTTATAATTTTCATGAATTCTTATTGTAGCTTTTGGAAAGAAAATTGAATTGTATGCATGGTCAAGATGAACATGAGTTAATACTATATCGGTTATTTCTTCTGGTGAGATATTTAAGTTATTTTCAATATCTTGAATTGTATGAATATGACCTGGATCTATTAAAACCTTTCTTTTATCGTCTTCTAGTAAAAATACAGATGAAAATGTGCCATGAACTCTTCCTGTTATTGTTAATAACCCACCGTCTAAAATGATTTTAAAATTCATCTATTTCCCTCCTTAAGCTTCTTCGTAAATTCCATCATATTCGATATTGTTTTTATCCAGTATAGTAGATACTGTATTAACATCTTTTAAGGATAATTTTATGGATAACATTCGTCTTTGACTATTTATTTTGCATGTTGTCATGGATAAAATATTTAAATTATTATTGCTGAATACTTCAACAATCTTCTGCAATTCACCTGGTTTGTCATCTAGGGTAAGTATGACTTTTGTACCGATTTCATTAAGGGCTGTAATATTTACCATAGCTCTGATGAGTTCTTGAAATCCAAACAAACCAACAGGTTTCATATCATAATCTACAACAGGCAATACTTTATAATTCGTTTCAAGCATTGTTAGTAATACATCTTCAACTAAATCATCTTCATACAGGAAGTCTTCTATTGGGTCAAATATATCAATAAGAAAATCATCGCTGTTATACTCCTGTAAAATAGCCATATCACCACGATAAATGGATGAAAGAAGGGTTCCATTTTTTCGAAGAATAAGTACAATTTCGTCATCTTTTTCAAAAAATTTTTTAATAGCATCATCTACTGTATTTGTACTTTGTAAAGTTTCAAATTTATTTTTCATCCACAATTTCACATACATAAATATCCTCCTTTATTCTTTTAATTATATTATACACCAAAAATAATAAATTTTGTGCTATAATTGGAATAACACGAAATTTAAATATTATGAGGTGGTAATATGGAGAGAATATGCGTTATTGTGGATTCCGGTTGTGATGTGCCAGAGAACATTTTAAATGAATATAATAATATAAGTGTTGTTCCATTAAGAACAATTATAAACGGTAAAGAATATGACGAAGGTTCTTTTGAGGAAAGTTTTCTATTTGATCATCTGGAAGAAAAAATCACAACATCTTTACCTAAACCAGAAAATATTAAATCAGCTATAGAAAATATGATTGAAAAAGGGTATAATAAAATAATAACGTTGAATATTTCAAAAAAGTTGAGCGGAACATTTAATTTATTTAAAATGATTTCAGATGGTATAAAAAAGGATAATAAAGATATTGAAATTGAAAATATTGATACGCTAAATATTTCCATTGGTTCCGCTTTAATAGTTATTAAAGCATTGGAATATATAAAAGAACAAAAAGGATTTAAAGAAATTATAGATTTAATAAATAATGATATAAAAAACGCAACTGTATTTTATATCGTTCCAACATTAAAATATTTGGCTCGTGGTGGCAGAATAGGAAAGGTATCTGCTATGTTAGGTCAAATTATGAATGTTAAACCTATAATATCTGTTAATGAAGAAGGAGTTTATTATACTGTATCAAAAATTAGAGGAATGAGTAAATCTTTAGAAGCGTTATATAAAGAGGTATTAAAATTTATAAATAATCAAAAATTTATAGCAGGTGTTGTAATTAGTGGAAACAATGAAAAAGTTAAAAGAATGCAAGAAGATTTAATATTAAGACTGAAAAAATTAGATGTTGTAAAAATTTTTAAAAGTAAGGTGTCAAGCACGCTATCTGTGCATACTGGTCCAGATTTAATAGGAATTGGAGTATTAAGAATAGGAGGTTGATTGTATGGAAAATGTTGGTATTATAGTGGATTCTGGAACAGATTTGCCAGAAGATATTATTGAAAAATATAATATAAAGGTAGTTCCTTTAAGAATAATAATAAATGATAAAGAGTATGAAGAGGGAAGTATAAGTGAAGAATTTTTATTACAGAGACTTGAGGATAGTGATGTGAAAACATCATTACCAAAACCTGAAGCAATAATTAAAGCTGTTGAAGAATTCATTGAAAAAGGAATAAACAAAATAATGACATTTAATATTTCTGGTAGTATGAGTGGAACATATAATCTATTTAAATTAACTTCAGAGTCATTAAAAAGTAAGTATCCAGAATTACAAATAGAAAACATCGATACTTTAAATATTTCAATTGGTGCAGGATTAGTAGCTTATCAGTCTATACGAATGCTTGAAGAAGGAAAAACTTTTGAAGAAGTTGCTAATTGGGCAAAAAATAATGCTAAAAAATCGAAAATATTTTTTATAATACCAAGTTTGAAATATCTTGCAAAAGGCGGTAGAATTGGAAGAGTTTCGGCAAAAATAGGTAAAATGTTAAATATTAAACCTATCATTTCAAATAGTGATGATGGAATATACTATACAGTATCGAAAGTTAGGGGATTAAAAAAAGCATATAATAAAGTGTATGATGAATTCTTGAAGTTTGTTAAAGAAAATGAGTATTTAGCTGCTGTTTATATAAGTGGAGTTTCAAAAGAAGTAGAAAAATTACAAAGTGAATTCTATGAAAAAATAAATCATTTAGAACATTCAATAGAAGTTTTTGTAGGGAAACTTTCGAGCACTTTAACAATACATGCAGGTCCAGATATGTTTGGGATAGGTGCATTAATAGTAGAATGAGGAGAAAACATGAATAATGTTCCATTATATGAAAAATTAAGGCCAAAGAAATTAGAAAATGTTTTAGGAAATGAAAAATTAAAGAATATGTTGAATACATGGATTAGTAATAATAAAATCAAATCGTTTGTAATTTATGGTCCGCCTGGATGTGGTAAAACCACACTAATATCTGCTTTTTTAAACGAATTAAATAAAAGTTTTTATGAAGTTTATACGATTTCTGGAGCATTAGAAGGCTCGAAAACATTAAAAAAAATTATATCGAGCTCTCAATCAACGCTTTTTAATAAACAAACAATTCTGTTTGTAGATGAAATTCATCGATTGAATAAAAAAGAACAGGATGTTTTATTACTTCATGTCGAAAAGGGAGATTTGATTTTAATTGGTTCAACAACAGAAAATCCTTCTTTTGCCATAAATCCAGCTTTGCTTTCGAGAATATTGATTTTTGAGATTTCAACGTTATCAGAATATGAAATAAAAATATTGCTGGATAAAATAAAAAGAATATATCCGCATATACATTTTTCAAAAGAATTAAATAAAATTTTAAAAGATTTTTTTTCTTATGACATTAGAAGGATTATAAATACAATAGAAGCATTGATAGATATGGGAATAAATGAAATAAATGCGAAATCATTTAAAGAAATACTGCCTGTTTTTGGATATTCAAAAGAAGATAAGTATGACATAATTTCAGCTTTTATAAAAAGTATAAGAGGAAGTGATCCTGATGCTGCAGTGTTTTATCTTGCATATATGCTTGAAAATGGAGAAGATCCTTTATACATAGCAAGAAGACTGATAATTTTAGCTTCAGAAGATATAGGGCTTGCAGATCCCATGGCTTTAAATATAGCAGTTTCGGCTTTTCATGCAACAAAAGAAATAGGATACCCTGAATGTTTGTATCCGCTAACAGAAGCAACAATATATTTATCGGCTGTTCCAAAATCAAATTCAACGCTTGAAACATATAATAAGGCAAAAATGTATATTGATAAAAAATTTGATATTCCAATGAAATTGAGAAATCCTGTAACTAAGTTTATGAAAAATAAAGGGTATGGAAAAAACTACAAATATCCTCATGATTTCGGAGGATTTATAAAAGAAACATATTTACCAGAAAATATAAGAAATACCCAGTTTTATAATCCAAAAAATATAGGTTTTGAAACCAAAATAAAACAAAGATTAAAAAAGTTATGGGAGGAGTTTAAAAACTATTAGGTGTTTTTATTCACATTTATTTCCTGTAATAACTCAATTTTATAGTCTTCTAACACTTTGAAAATAATTTTTTTATTGTATAATAGAATGTCTATTGTATCACCAATTTTAACCTCATAAGAAGGTTTTAGATTTTTACCATTCTTTTGTATTTTTCCAGATTTAGCTAATTCGTTTGCAATAGTTCTTCTTTTTATTATTCTATGTGTTTTTAAAAATTTATCAAGGCGCATATTAAACCTCCATGAAATTTTTTTCATAATTGTAAATTAAAAACCTTTCTTAATACTTGACATAGTACCTTAAAACAATTATAATATATTTAGCGAAAATTTTTAGTTACAGTAAAATAAATTAATCATAAATTATGAGGTGATAGAGTTGTCTGAGCCAGTTCTTATAGTAGAAAACTTAAAAACTTATTTTGACATAGCCGAAGGAACGGTAAAAGCAGTGAATGGTGTATCTTTTACATTGGATAAAAATGAATCTCTTGGAGTTGTTGGGGAAACCGGTTCTGGAAAAAGTGTAACAATGAAAACTATTATGGGGCTTATAAAAAAACCAGGATACATTCCAGAAGGAAAAATTTTATTTCATACAGATGAATTTAGTAAAGATGGAAAAAAAGAGTATATAGATTTAACAAAATTACCGTTACATCAATTTACAAGAATTAGAGGAAGACACATAGCGATGATTTTTCAGGATCCAATGACCTCTTTAAATCCTATGTATACTGTTGCAGATCAAATGATAGAAACAATAATGTATCATCAGAATGTTTCTGAATTAGAAGCCAGAAAAAGAGCAGTCGATTTATTAAAAAAAGTTGGTATTCCCAATGCAGATAAAAGAATTGACGATTACCCTTTTCAATTTTCTGGAGGTCAAAGGCAGAGAATAGTTATTGCTATTGGACTTTCATGTAATCCTGAATTATTAATAGCAGATGAACCCACAACAGCTCTCGATGTTACTATACAGGCTCAAATTTTAGAATTAATGAAAGATTTACAAAAAGAGTTCAATACTGCCATGATATATATAACACATGATTTATCAGTTGTAGCAGAAATAGCAGATAAGGTTATGGTTATGTATGGTGGTATGCAAATGGAAATGGCTGATGTAAATACTATATTTGAAAAACCAATTCATCCATATACCAATATGCTTCTTAATTGTATTCCAAGGCATGATGCTAAAAAAGAGGATCTGGAACCAATACCAGGACAACCTCCCATTATGCTTGATCCTCCTAATTTGTGTCCATTTTTACCAAGATGTCCAAAAGCAATAGATAGATGTAAAAAAGAGCTTTCAGAATTCAAAGAAATCGAGCCAGGGCACTTTGTTAGATGTTGGAATCCTATATTGGACACAAGAACGGAGGGAGATAAATAATGCTTTTAAGAGTAAATGATTTAAAAAAATATTTCCCCATAAAACATGGGTTTATAATTGAAAAAACGGTTGGTTATGTTAAAGCTGTTGATGGCGTTACTTTTTCACTTGATAAAGGAGAAACATATGGCCTTGTTGGTGAATCAGGATGTGGAAAAACAACAATTGGAAAAACTATATTAAGATTATACAATCAAACAGATGGAGAAATATTTATAGATGATAAAGATACAAGTTATTTCTTTATGAAAAGAAGCGAGGCAAAAGACTATTTAAAAAAGCATTATATAGAAGTATTGCATAGTGAAATAAAAAAGAAATCACAGTCACAATTTTTAAAAGATTTACCTGATTATAAAAAGCCGTATTTCGAATTTTTAATAAAAAATGGAGAAAGCAAATTTATTGAATATATGCTTTCTGACATAAAGGAAAAAAGAATGCATTTTAGAAGAAAGGTTCAAATTGTATTCCAGGATCCAACATCATCATTAAATCCAAGAATGACTGTGGGAACTATTTTATCTGAACCACTATTGTTTCATGGTATAGCAAAAACTAAAAATGAAGCTTTTGATATAGTTAAAGAAATACTTGTAAATGTTGGTTTAAAGAAATATCACGTTGATAGATACCCTCATCAATTCTCTGGAGGACAAAGGCAAAGGATTGCTGTTGCAAGAGCAGCAATTTTAAAACCGGATTTAATAATTTTAGATGAGCCAACATCGGCGCTTGATGTATCAGTTCAGGCACAAATTATTAAATTATTAAAGGATTTGCAAACAGAATTGAATGCAGGATATTTGTTTATTTCACATGATTTAGGGGTTGTTAGATTTATTTCTAATTATGTTGGCATAATGTATCTCGGAAGAATGGTTGAATATGGTGATTCAGAAGATATATTTGATAATTTTAAGCATCCATATACTGAAGCATTATTAAATGCAGCGCCAGTTCCGGATCCGAGAAAAAGAAGAGATAGAAAACAGTTTATTATAAAAGGACAGGTTCCATCGCCAATTAACAGGCCAAAGGGATGTTTCTTTTCACCAAGATGTAAATATGCATTTGAACCATGTTCTAAAAAGTATCCATCATATTATGAAGTGGGAAATAATCATTATGTAGGATGTTATAAATTTGAATCAAAATCTTAACTTCAAGGGAGGGAGTAGCATGAAGAAACTTTTAGTTTTATTGTTCGTTTTAACTGCAGCATTAGCTGTGTTTGCCGAAGAAGTAGATTGGGCAATTGAAGACGTGTCAGGAAAACCCGGGGGAACATTATTCTTAACAACAACATCAGGTCCAAAGACTATGAATCCTGCCTGGGCACAGGAAACATCTTCAACGGATATTATAGGATGGGTATTGGACACATTGGTACATTCTTCAAACAAAGGTCTTGCAGAATTACCAGGATTGGCAAAAGATTTTTCTGCTAAGGTTACAGAAGATGGAAAAACTATTTACACATATGTTTTAAGGAAAGGTTTAAAATGGTCTGATGGGCAGCCATTAACAATTGATGATGTTATCTGGTCATTTGAAAAAATATGGTTTGATGAAAATATGACTGCAAATGGTAATGCTGGATACATGGATTCAAATGATGAATTGCCTCAAATAGTAAAGGTTGATGATTATACAGTTCAATTTGTTTATAATTCGAAATTCAGAAGAGGTCATGAATCAATAGGATGGACAGAGATTTTACCAAAACATATTTTAGAACCATATTATGAAGAAGGTAAATTCAAAGAAGCATGGTCATTAGCAGATATTGATAAAGTCGTATCATCTGGTCCATTTGTTTTAAAACAATATAAAGAAGGCGTTAGAGTAGTTTTAGAAAAGAACCCAAATTATTACAGAAAAGATAAAAATGGAGTTCAATTACCTTATTTAGATCAGATAGTTTATATTATTGTTAAAGACTTAAATACAGCAAGATTAAAGTTTGAAGCAGGCGAAACAGACATTTACTCACCAACAGCTGAAGAATTCCCTGAAATCAGAGCTATGGCTGATGAAAAAGGTTGGGTAGTAAGACAGGGTGGTCCAAACTTAGGTTCACAGTTTGTTACATTTAACTTCAATGCAAAGGATCCTGTAAAGAGAAAATGGTTCAGAAATGATCATTTCAGAAGAGCAATTGCTTATGCTATAGATAAACAAACATTGATTGATGTATTATACAACGGTTTAGGAGCAGCATTATATGGTCCTGTTTCACCATCATCAGGATATTATAATCCAGAAGTTGAAAACTTAGGATTCAGATATTCATTGTCAAGAGCAAAAAGAGAGCTTAAAAAAGGTGGATTTGTATTAAAAGGTGGAAAATTATATGATGCTGATGGAAATCAGGTTAAATTCGAATTAACAACAAATGCTGGTAACAATGTAAGGGAAGAAATAGGTAATATCGTTAAAGAAAACCTATCAAAATTAGGAATCGATGTTAACTTTGCACCAATGCAATTCAATGCATTAGTTGGAAAATTGGTAGCAACAGGTGATTGGGAAGCAGTTATTATAGGGTTAACAGGCGGTGTAGATCCTGCATCAGGTTGGAATGTATGGAGATTAGATGGTGGTTTACATTTCTGGAATTATTCACCAGAAATTAAACCAAAGATGTTTGATGATGCATTAAAAGCAGATTATGTAGTTCCTGAATATGAAAAGAGAATAGATGAAATCATGAGATTACAGGTAAGTGCAGTTGACAGAGATGAATTACAAAAATTATTCGATGAATTCCAGATGTTAGTAGCAGAACATCAGGTATTGGTATACACTGTGGCACAAAATTACTTAATTGCTTACAAAAATACAGTTCATATCTTTAATCCAGAGCCAAACCCAGCAGCAGGAGTATTGTGGAAAGCTTGGAATATCTGGAAAGATCAATAATATTTTAATTTTTAATTTATTGGGAGTGGGGGAATGTGGAGTTTTCTCCACTCCTTTTTCAAATTAATGTGAGGAGGTTTTTTTATGCTTAAGTATATCATCAGAAGGATTATACTGGCTATTCCAGTATTACTTGGTGTTTCTGTTGTATCATTTATGATAATCTCTCTTGCACCAGGTGATTTTTTAGATAGCTATAGATTAAACCCGGCTGTAAATGCTGATCAGGTTAAAAATTTAGAAAGACAGTTTGGTCTGGACAAATCACCTGTTGTTCAGTATTTTTTATGGTTAAGAAACATGTTGCAGGGTGAATGGGGACAATCATTTACCTATCAAATACCTGTTTGGGACTTAATCTGGAGAAGAGTTGGAGCAACCTTATTACTCAGTATAACAACATTCATTTTTACCTGGGGGATAGGTATCCCGCTGGGTATATACGCTGCATTACATCAATATAGTCTTGGTGACCAAATCGTAGGTGTTATAGGATTTATAGGTTTATCTATACCAAACTTTTTCTTTGCTTTACTATTTTTATTCTTTGCAGCAAGAACAGGTGGAAAAATATTCCCTGTTGGAGGTTTTATCTCGTTGGATTATGATACATTTCCAGTATGGAAAAAGGCTCTTGATATATTCTGGCATGTATTAGGACCTATGATTACACTTGGAACTTCTGGATTGGCAGGAACAATGAGAATTATGAGAGGACAATTACTTGATGAATTAAAGCAAGATTATGTTGAGTTTGCAAGAGCTAAAGGAATGCCTGAGAATGTAGTAATTTATAAACATGCTTTAAGAAATGCAATTAATCCAATAATAACAGCTCTGGGTTTTTCTATTTCAGGGCTTTTAGGTGGAGCAGTTTTAACAGAAAATGTTTTTGGATGGCCAGGAATGGGACAATTGATTATTGAAGCTTTATTACAACAGGATATATTTGTTATAATGGCTAATTTAATGTTGGTATCTTTGATGCTTGTTATAGGTAATTTAATTGCCGACATATTACTTGCTGCAGTAGATCCAAGGGTACGTTTAAGATTAGGATAATGGAGGGAATATAATGGCTAAAAATAAAGATATAAAACAGGAAAAGCAGGATGTTTTTGAGAAGCAATTTTTATCTACGCCACAATTGGTATGGAGAGCTTTAAAAAGACATAAGTTTGGTCTTATATCAATGTGGATTTTGCTTATTTTATATATGATTGCATTATTTGCAGATTTCCTGTCACCAATGGATTATAGGGTACAACATATTCAATATAAGTATGCACCTCCTATGAAAGTATTCTGGAAGGATGTATCTGGTGAATTTGTTGGGCCTCATGTATATTTATATAAGAGAGTAAAGGATCCTGTAACCTTTCAAAGTATATTCAAAGAAGCTACATATTTTGATAGTTTCAAAGTATATGATGATTTAAATTTTGATACTGAAAAAGAAACTATAATAAAAATAGGCGAATATAATCCTGATTTTGAATCTACAATTACAAATTATCAATTTGTTTTAAATTATAATACATATGCTATTACCCAGGATGGAAAAAAATACAAGATTTTAACTGAAACAAAAACAGAACCATTAATTACATTTGATGAATTGGGTATAAAAAATAAAACATTAAGTAAAAATGAAGATGGTTTTTTGAATATTGATCAAATTCCTTTATTAAACGGTGAAGATGTTTTATTGAGCGTAGAAGACAGAGGAATAGCTTCAACTTTTTATTTTGTAGAAAATTACAAAACTAAATCAAAACTTTCAAGATATAATTTAAAACCAGAAGATATTAAAGAATTTAAAAAGTACGTTTCACTTGAAGCAATAGAAGTTGAAACAGAAGATGATTTTTATGAATATTACCCAGAAAATTTTGAAGGAGTAAATTTCAAAAAATTTAATATAAAGTTCTTCACCAAAGGTTGGGAATATAAATGGCTTGGAATAATTCCTGGAAATATTCATCTATTTGGTGTGGAAAAGAGTAAAATGCCATTTTTAGCAGAAGATTATGCTTCAAAAGATGGAATAATATATTTATGGGGCGCAGATAAATTTGGTAGAGATATGATAAGTAGACTGGTATTTGGAAGTAGAGTATCGTTAACCATCGGGTTATTGGGTATTATGATAACATTTACAATAGGATTGATGTTAGGAGGTACAGCAGGATATTTTGGCGGATGGATAGATGAAGTTCTAATGAGATTTACAGAAATATTAATGTCAATTCCAAGTTTTTATTTGCTTGTTTCATTAAGTGCAATTTTACCATCTGAATTATCACCAGCTATAAAATATATCTTAATTATTGTAATTCTTTCATTTATTGGTTGGCCTGGAATGACAAGGGTTATAAGAGGTATGACTCTTGGTTTAAAAGAAACAGAATTTATACAAGCTGCAGTTGCACTTGGATATCCATCAAGAAGAATTATCTGGAAACATTTATTGCCAAATACTGCAACGTATGTTATTGTTTCAGCAACATTATCAATACCGGGATATATCCTTGGTGAAGCTGGTTTGAGTTTCCTTGGCCTTGGTATCAGGGAACCTTCAGCAAGTTGGGGATTAATGTTATCTCAGGCTCAAAATATTACAGCCTTAACTAATTATCCATGGCTATTGTTACCTGGTTTGTTCATATTTATAACTGTTTTAGCATTCAATTTATTTGGTGATGCAATAAGAGACGCTCTGGATCCAAGAGCATTAGGTCATTAATATAAAAAAGATGATTCCAATGGAATCATCTTTTTTATATACTTTATAACTATATTTTTATTTTGTTTATGTTAAGAAAATTTGACTTTTTTAAAAAAAAGTGATATGATTATATTAGGGATCTTCCAAAGGAGGTGTTCTTATGGATTACAAACTATTTACTAAAAACATCGAGTTAACAGCTGCATTAGAAAATTATCTAGAAAAAAGAATGGAAAAAATTGATAGGGTTTTTAAAAAACATGACGATTTACTTATGAGCACAGATATCAGAGTTGAAAAAGAAAGGGAAATCTATAAGGTTGAAGTTACATCACATTTAAAATTTAAAGGTAGCATTTTAAAGGTTGAGGAGAGGGGTACGGATCTTTATGAAGTAATTGATAGAGTTTCGGATGCTTTTGAAAGAAAATTAAAAAAGTTCAAATCAAAATTGCAGAATCACGATGCACCTAACCCATTTAAAGAAATGAACAGTGAGATTATTGAAGAAGAAGAGGAAATATGGACAAAAATTAGTAAAAAAAAGCGTTTTGATTTAAATATGTATTCATTGGAAGAAGCTGTATTGCAACTGGAATTATTGGGTCATGAATTTTTTGTATTTAGAAACTCAGATTCAGAAGAAGTTAATGTTGTTTATAAAAGGAAAGATGGAAGTTTAGGGTTAATAGAATTTATAGGTTAATATAAATAAAGCGGGGAATTTCCCCGCTTATTTTATTAATAGAACATTGAATATCAGAATATTTAAATTTATTCAAAGAATAATTAATCGTATATTCCTATATAATTCACCTTCTGAAATATTATTTCTTAAATTTGTTATATCATAGTCTTTTTCATATATTGCTGGGACAAAAAAGAGAGTGCAATAGTTGTGTGATTATTTTAAAATGAAATTACTAAAATGTGATATAATTCAAGTGTATAAAAATCAAAAAAAATTAAACCGATACCAGCCGTAGGCGTGAATATTTGCGAAGCAAATATTCAAGTGTTTTTTTAATATTAAAATCCAATTTTTTAATCCAAAAACCCGCCGTAGGCGAAGATATTTGCTTTGCAAATATTTTAAGAATTTATTTTTTAAAATAAAATGATTTTATCCTAATATTTACCGAAGGAGAGCGACAGCTCAGAATTTTTTTGTTTTAATTCAAATCTAAAGTTTTTAATCCAATACCCTACCGGAGGTATGAATATTTTCTTTGAAAATATTAAAAAGTTTTTATTTTAAAATATTAAATTTTTATCCTATAACCCCCCGTAGGAGAGCAATAGCTCAAAAGTTTTTTTAATTAAATCCAATTTTTAATCCCAAAACCCGCCGTAAGCGTGTAACACCGGAGGTGAAATAATGAGAAGATTCTGTACAAGTGGTCCTGTTGATAAAAAGACCTGTTATTATGT